>SYNW01000054.1 GCA_005805045.1 Actinomycetota bacterium | reverse complement strand
TTCACCCTCGTCTATTTGATTCCGGTTTGATCATGACCACAAATACGGCAGACACAACACACGAACATCAGCACGGCATGAGCAACGCTGGCTATATTCGCATCGCAATTATTTTGGCTGCCATCACCGGCCTCGAAGTTTCAACTTATTATGTCGACTTTGGCGTGCTGTTCTTGCCAGCACTGTTGATCATGATGGTGATCAAATTCGTGATGGTCGTCAGTTATTTCATGCACTTGAAATTCGACAACAAGGTGTTCAGTTTCTTGTTTTATGCGGGACTCGTTCTGGCTGTCGGTGTTTACGCCGCGTTTCTTGCGACGTTCAAGTTTTTCATTCAATAACAACCTGGCTGTATAGGTATGTTCGCTGCAAGTACCGATCTCGTCAATCCGTGGCGGTTTCAGGCGCACCCTGAAGTCTGGCTTTTGGTGGCATTCGTACTCGGCGCTTATGTGTATGCCGTGCGCGTAATCGGACCAGTTGTGATCAAAACGGGCCCAGTGATCACGTCAAAGCAACGCAATGCGTTCATCGCGGGGATTTTGTTGTTATGGATCGCCTCTGATTGGCCGGTGCACGACTTGGCCGAAGAGTATCTGTATTCGATGCACATGTTTCAGCACATGGTTTTGTCATATTTCATGCCGCCTTTGGTGTTGTTGGCAGTTCCAAAATGGATGTTTGATGCCGTATTTGGTTTAGGTAGAGCGCGAACGGTGATCAACTGGCTCGCAAAACCAGTCATCGCTGGCGTGGCGTTCAATGTTGTGGTGATGATTACACATATACCGGCGCTCGTTAATCAAAGCGTGAGCAACGCCCCATTGCATTATTCGTTGCATATTCTGCTGGTCGTGACGGCGTTGCTCGTTTGGCTGCCGATTTGTGGACCAGACACTCGGCGGCAGTTGCAACCAGGCGGAAAGATGATTTATTTGTTTTTGATGTCGGTTGTGCCCACCGTTCCAGCCGCTTGGTTGACCTTTGCCGAAGGTGCCGTCTACAAGCACTATGACATTGCAGTGCGAGTTTGGGGGCTTTCAGTGACGACCGATCAACAAGTCGCCGGCGCCATCATGAAAACTGGCGGGGCGGTATTTTTGTGGTCGATCGTCGTGTTCCTGTTCTTCAAGCGTTTTAGTGCTGGCTTTGCGGCAGATCAGTCGTATCAAAAAAACTCTCCGGTTGATGATGATGTTTTGACATATCAAGATGTCACCGATGCTTTTGGTCGGGTAGCGCCAGCAAAAGAACCAAACGTCAAGAATTAATCAGACCACTTAAAGCTGATCACAGCCAACGCACAGGCCGATAATGCCCAACCGCATAGGGCAATCGCATCTGTTATCACCAGTTCGCCGTTGTTGAAAGAATTACGCAACAAACTGTTGAGCAACGAACTGGGCAAGACTTGCGCAATATCGCCAAGCGTTTTTGGCAATTCGTCGTTTGAAACAAATATGCCACCCAGCAACAACAATGTGAGATAGAGGCCGTTTTGTGCCGCCAGGTTGATCTCGGCGCGAAGTCGACCGGCGAGTGTCAAACCGATACCTGCGAAACAACTTGTGCCGATCAACAACAACACCAAAATTTGCACCAAGTCGACTTGACTCGGGTTCCAGCCCAACAACATACCCACGAAAATCAACAACGCAAGTTGCGCGAATTCGATTACGCAAATTGCAGCAACTTTGGCCAACACTAATCGTCGTGTGCCAAGTGGTGTAGTGCCCAGTCGCTTGAGCACACCGTAACTGCGCTCGAAACCAGTGGCGATGCCGAGGCTGACCATCGCCGTCGACATCACGGCCAAGCCCAAAATACCGGGCATCAAAAAGTCGATTTTGTTTTCACTCTCAGTTGTCAAAAAATCAGTCTGCGAAAAAAAGATCAAAAGGATCACCGGTACCACAACCAGCAGCAACAACTGTTCGCCATTGCGAGCCATCACTGTCAGTTCTTGGCGCAGTTGCGAGCGAAATATCTTCATTGCGTCTCTCGTGATCTAGATATAGCCGCTTTGCTCGACAGGTCGCGAAAAATGTCTTCAAGAGTTTGATTGGCGCCGACCGAACCACGCAGTTCGGTTAGTGGCGCGTTGGCAAGCAGATTGCCGTCTTGAAACATCAACACATGGTCTGCCACTCGTTGTGCTTCGTCGAGTTCGTGAGTCGCCATGATCACCGCACAACCATCACCGGCCAATCGCCGCACAATGCCCCTAATCAAGTCTCGGCCAAAAATGTCGACACCCGAAGTAGGTTCATCCAAAAAAGCAACTTGTGGTTTGGCCGCGAGTGCCAGCGCCAGGGACAACCGTTGTTTTTCGCCCCCCGAAAGTTTGCGCCACGATGTTTTTTCTTGCCGAGTCAGATCGACCATGTCGAGTAGTTCGTCGGCGGTTGTGCGGTTTCCGTAAAGATTGCAATAGTGCTTGACAATTTCCAATACTCGTGTGCTCGGGTAGACCCCACCGTCTTGCAGCATCACACCAATTTGCGCATTGATTTTGCTTCGATCTCTTTGTGGATCAAGCCCAAGCACGCTGACTTTGCCACTCGTGGCCGTGCGCACCCCACTGCAGACTTCCATCGTGCTGGTTTTGCCGGCACCATTGGGGCCGATCACGACGGTTACTTCGCCCGCCTTGGCGTCGAATGAAATGTTGTTGACGGCACGCAATTGTTTGTAGTCAACGACGAGATCGCGCACGCTGATTGCGACTTGATGCGACTGGCCAGACGAATTCATCACCATTACAGTACGCAATTCACAGGACTTCGCCGACATCTAACGGCTAATCTGACTGTGTGATTGATGTCCGACTTCTTCGCTCAGAGCCTGATGCCGTAAAAGCGGCGATGGCTCGTCGGGCCAAGCCGGTGATTCTCGAAGAACTTGACCACGCCCAGCGACTCGATGCCAGATTGCGTGACATCACCGTTGAGCGAGATGCGAATCGGGCGCGGATCAACAGTATTTCAAAAGATGTGGCCACTGCGCGGCGCGCGAAAGACGATGCTGGCGCCGAGAAATTGATGCAATACAGCCGTGAGTTGGGTGAATCCGAAAAAGTTTTGGCCAGTGAGTTCGATCAGGTCAGTTCTGCGTTGCGCGAGGTGTTATTGCTCATACCCAATATTCCGCATGCGCAAGTGAGTGACGGCAACAATGACAAAGACAACAAAGTTGTCAAAGGTCCATTGCAGATGCCGGCGAAATTCGCCGATCATCAACGCGTGCCCCATTGGGAGACCGGCTCGGCTCTCGGCATTTTAGACAATGAGCGGGCCGCCAAAATTAGTGGTTCGATGTTCACGATGCAGCGTGGTCTTGGCGCAACTTTGGCTCGGGCATTGTGTCAACTTGCACTTGATCGCAATTCTGATGCCTTCGAAGAGGTTCGTCCGCCAAGTTTGGTTTTGACCAGCACGCTCACGGCAACGGGTCAGTTGCCAAAATTCGCCGATGATGCGTTCTCAATCGAACGCGACGACCTGTGGTGTATACCGACTGCAGAAGTGCCACTCACGAGTTTGCACAGTGGTGAAATTCTTGATGCCGAAGAATTGCCGTTGCGCTACATGGCGCACACTTCATGTTTTCGTCGCGAGGCGGGTTCGGCGGGGCGTGATACGCGTGGCATGTTGCGCACGCATGAGTTCGACAAAGTCGAAATTCTTGCGGTCACGACACCGCAACAAGCACCTGAAATGCTTGTTGAACTCACGAATCGAGTTGAAGCGACGATTGCCGCGCTCGGTTTGCCATATCGCGTGCTTGAAATCTGCACGGGCGACCTTGGTCAGTCGCATCATCGCAGTTTTGATGTCGAGGTCTATGCACCTGGTTGTGATCAGTGGCTAGAAGTAAGTTCGGTCAGTTGGTTCAGCGACTATCAAGCGCGTCGCGCCGACATTCGGTTCAAGCAGTCTGGCGTCAAGGGCAGCGAAATTGCCCACACACTCAATGCATCGGCGCTCGCAGTGCCGCGAGTTTGGGCGGCGATTCTTGAAAACTTTCGTCAGGCTGACGGTTCGGTAGCAATACCCGCAGTTCTGCAACCATATATGCGGGGTACAAAAGTAATTTCAGCTAGTTCAAAAGCCAAACCATGAGTTTGCGCGATCGTCGCGTGCAATACGAGACCGCTGGCTTAGATCGCTCCGATCTAGATACAGATCCGATTGTGCAGTGGCACGCGTGGTATGACCAAGCTGCGAGTGCTGGTGTCGCCGAGCCGAATGCAATGTCGGTTGCAACAGTTGATCAACACTCGGCACCAGATTCGCGAGTGGTGTTGGCACGAGCGGTTGACGCCAGGGGCTTCGTGTTCTACACGAACTACGACTCGGTTAAAAGCCGGCAACTTTTGGTTAATCCAGTCGCGAGTGCAGTCTTTGCCTGGCTTGATTTGCACCGCCAAGTTCGGGTGCGAGGCAAAGTACAGCGAATTTCAGATAACGAGAGTGACGAATACTTTGCCTCTAGGCCTCGCGAGTCACAGATCGGTGCGTGGGCATCACCGCAGTCGCAACCGATAGCCGATCGAACAATCATCGAGGCTCGACTGGCCGAGTTTCGCGCCAAATTCGACAATCAAGACGTGCCTCGGCCCGCCAATTGGGGTGGCTGGTGTCTGGCGCCGTCATCCATCGAGTTTTGGCAGGGACGACCGAGTCGGTTACACGATCGATTTGTTTATGATTTTGACACGATTACGAAAAAATGGAAGATTCAACGTCTCGCGCCGTAAAATTATTTTGCGAGCGGCCAATTCTTGGCAGTTGTCACGAGTGCTTTAATCAATGCTTCGGTGTGTGGCGTTAGACCGTCGCCTTGCCAGTCTTTCCAAAAACGGCCAACTCCGCGCACGCGGGGCGGCAATTCGACTTGCACACCGCCGAGTCGCGGCAAATTGACGGGGTTGTCGTCGTGTAGTCCACGCAAATCAACCGGAATCGTCTCGAGATCATCACAAATTTCGTAGTCCGGCAGTGCTTGTTTGAGATGCGTCGATAAATGACCAGCCAGATGACGGTTTCTGCCGCCGAGCAACAGCGAAGTGAAGTAGCCGTCGCGTCCAAAACCGTGCACGGTGATCACGACATCCACATGTTCAATGAAACTTTTTAGGGAATTAGAGAATGTTGGCGACACCTCGTGTGATGGCACATGCCATTTCAGACCACGAGGCTGATGCACACCGTAATATGACGCCCCAGACTGTTGCGCGGCGCTCTGGGCAATGACATCGGTCAGGTGTTCGAGACCGCCACCGTGATAGGCCATGAAGCCAAACTTGTTGCGCAATTCGAGAACTTCTTGCACCTCGGGATGGGCGAGCAGTTTGGCGAACATCATAACTTTGCGACTACTTTACGACGACTCAAGACGATTGCAGTAGCAACAATTACTGACAACACAACCGCCAAACGAATCGCGCCTTGTTGTTGCAAGAAAGATGCAACCCGTGTTTGCCAGCGTTCGATTCGGGCAACAAAACTCGAAGACTTTTCTTCATTGATCGCGGCATACCAATAGAGCACCAAATAGGTTCCGGTCAGGGTCACAAAGAATGCTCCAAGCCGCTGAACGATGTGTAATTTATTTTTGATCACCGTGACGAGACCTGTTTTGGCAAACGCCAAACTCACGGTAAGCGCAACGACCAACATCGCCATACCCAGTCCATAAAGCAAAATACTGAGCACGCCCGAGACAAAACCGTTCAGGGCAATCGAGCCAAATACAGCCGTCGTCAAAAAGCCGATTGTGCAACCGATTGACGCCACCGCATATGCCATGCCGTAAATAACTGTCGCTCGAAAAGTTTTCGTTTGCACGCCACCTATTTCCGGCGTGGCAAATTTGGGTGTCCAACCTGCCAGCATGCGCACACCACCAATAATCAGAACGACCCCGATCGCCAGGGATGCATATTTTGCATTCAGTTCAATCCACTGTGTGAACAATCGTGAGATCACACCGATGACAAAAAATATCCCGAGAAAGCCGATTGAGATTCCCGAACTGACAAGAATCGCTCGTCGTAGTCGTTCACTGGTCGTTAAGTTTGGTTCTTCGCGAGTGCCAAGAAAAAAAATCAGATATGTCGGCAACAACACGAAACCACAAGGGTTGACAGCCGCCAGAACACCCAAGACAAATGAGTAGGCAAAGTTGCCTTCGACAGCCAAAATCACTTCAACAATTCTTTCACGAGTTTGTCGAGTTCGCTTGCACTCATTTCGCCCGCGACCTGGTCGATGATTACGCCTTGTGCATCAACCGCCAAGGTCACTGGCGCGGTGGCGATGCCCAACTCAGAAATGAATGGTCCGTTCGTGTCGAGCAGCAATTCGAATTCGACGCCATATTGTGCGGCAAATTCTTTGGCGACACTTGCCGAGTCTTTAATGTTGACACCAACAAACCGAACTTGACCAAGATATTGGGCGGCGGCGCTGGCCAACACAGGCAGTTCACGACGACATGGCTCGCAGGTTGAATACCAAATATTGATGATCATTGGCGTGCCAGTCAAGGTTCGCGTGGAAATTTTTTCGCCCGTGATGGTCGTTAAATCAACTTGTGGCAGTTGTTGACCGGTGAGCTCGGTGTTGATCGCGATGCCATCATTAGACGAGACGGCAGAATTCGACAATTTATAACTCGGTGTTGTTTCGGGGGTGATTGCTCTGGCGATAATTATTCCGAAAGAAATTATCCCAAAAGTGATTGCAAGTCGTTTAGCAATACGAGTTCTGGCAGGCACGAAAGCAGGCTACCGACTGCTTTTTACACCCACCAGAACACGCACTTTTAGCGCAGTTAAGCAACCCAGTGCTCGGGGAGGGGCACTTCAGTGATTGTTAACACCGCGTGAGACTTCGTGACAGGTCGGCCCCGTGGTCGCTTTGTCGTGCGAATGCGACCTTCTTCGATAAGTTCGCCACCCCATACGCCCCACGGTTCGCTGCGTGCGAGTGCACCAGCCAAGCAATCGGCCTTGCTAGTGCAACGCGCACAAATCGCCTTGGCACGCGCCATGTCGACGAACTCTTCCGAGAAGAACAAATATGACAGTGTTCCGTTGCCGTCATTGCAGCGCATCGCGGACAGCACGAACTCTGGTTTGTCATCGATTGCTAATTTAAAGTTTTCACTCGCCTGTGGTTCGGTGATTTGTGTGTCTAACAGTGTCATTTCTTTTCCTTTCGTATGTTGTGGTTGTTTATTGTTTGATTTAGCCAATTTGGCTTCACGCCAGAAAAACAAAAAGACCGCCGGGTTTTCACCCGACGGTCTCGTGGATCTCTCCGACGTGAAATCTATTTACGTCGTAAGCCCCTCGAGATGTCGGGCCGGTTGTTTGGTTGAATAATCAACGAAACTTTTTGTCGTACCAAACCAGCGCGATTTGCCCGATTTGGTGGCGAAATTGGTGAATTTCGCCGCGCGCAAATTGAACGCGCGCGCGTTGACCGTGCGGGCGATGACAATTGCTGATGGATTCAAAATCGTGGCGTACATGAACCATCAATGCAACCATGTTCGCCGTGCAATTCCAAGCGATTTAATTTTGTGACCCTCATAAAGCCATTTGAGCCAATACTGGCTAGGGTTTTAGCATGACGCAAGAAGCCTCAAAATATGGCTTGCCGAGCCCAATTCCAGAGTCGGGTCGAAGGTTTGCTGTTGTGCGAAAAGTGCGTTTGGGCGACGTCACGCCCAAGGGTCGGGTGCGACTTGACGCGGTGGCGCGTTACTTGCAAGACATCGCCACAGACGATTCGCTCGACGGCGGTTATGACGAACCGCATTCTTGGGTCGTGCGACGCACACAGATGTGGGTGAGGAGTTTTCCAAAATATTTGGATCAGGTGGAACTGGCGACTTGGTGCGGGGCCTTGGGTTCGCATTGGGCAGAGCGTCGCACACAAATTAAATGCGCTGGTGCTGTTGCCATCGACTGTGCAGCATTGTGGGTGCGCGTCGATTTCGAGACGATGAAGCCCGTTGCATTGTCAAAAGAATTGTCTGAACTACTTTCCTCGGCCACAAACGGTAGAAAAATTTCGTCACGACTCGAAATCGGCAGGAATTTGCCTGACCTGTCGAGCAACAACGCAATATCGCAAGACTGGCCGATTCGGTTCAGCGACATGGATGCGGTCGGGCATCTCAACAATGCCGCCTATTGGGAAGTGCTTGAAGAATATCTTGGCGCTAATTCTGGTCAGCGTGCGCCGTTGCTGGCGACCGTCGAACATCACGGGGCAATCGACCCAGGCAACCAAGTGCGCATCGTCACGCAAAAACTGGACGGCCGAGTTGTTCTGCGACATGTGCTTGCCGACGACACGGTCGCCGCAGTTACTGAACTTATTCTGGCTTGACAGTGATTTCTTTGAAGACATTTTCGCGGTAAAACTTCAATTCACGAATACTTTCACGCACATCGTCGAGCGCGCGATGTGCACCGCTTTTCGTTGGGCGAGTAATTTCGACACCCGGGTACCACCGCTTGACGAGCTCTTTAATCGTCGAAACATCCACACTTCGGTAGTGCAGATGATTTTCAATCTCAGGCAAATATCGCGCCAGGAACCGGCGGTCGGTGCCGATTGAGTTTCCGCACAACGGTATTGTGCGCGGCTCGGCAACGTGTTGCTTGATGAATTCGAGCGTTGCCGTGCCTGCTTGCTCAAGAGTCACAGTCGAAGCACGAATCGCTATGAGCAAACCTGACTTCGTGTGCATTTCGACTACGACTGGATCCATTGTCGAAAGCACTGCTTCTGGTTGGTTGATCACTAGATCGGGGCCTTCGGCAATCACGTTTAAGTCGTCGTCGGTAATCAACGTGGCGATTTCGACGATGACCTCGGTCGCGGGGTCGAGGCCAGTCATCTCGAGATCCATCCACACAAGCACGCCCAGCAATCTATTAGTTTTTGCCCGTCCACTGCACCTCTGCCCAAACTACGTGTCGGCGCCTTTGGGCTCTATCGTCTTAGGCGTGGCAAATTCAACCGCGGGCAATGCACCGCGCCAACCGACGAATGTGCCGGTCAAGCGTCTTGACCTCGACTTGCCGTTGCCTGCGCCAGCGCATGCGGGCGATGCGGGCATTGATCTGTACGCACGAGTTGATGCGTTGTTGCCGGCGCGGGGCGGGCGGGTGCTCGTGGCCACGGGCATAGCCGTTGCGATTCCGGTTGGTTTTTTTGGACAAGTCGTGCCGCGCAGCGGCCTCGCATTAAAACACGGCATTTCACTTGTCAATACACCAGGCATCATCGACAGCGGCTATCGCGGCGAACTTCAAGTGATCATGATCAACACCGATCCGGTTAATGATTATCAAGTCAAGCGCGGTGATCGCATTGCTCAGTTGATCATTCAAAAAGTTGTGGCGACAACCTGGCAAGTCGTCGAAGAATTAGATGGCGAAGATCGTGGTGGCGGCTTTGGTCACTCGGGCCGCTAATTAAATTCTATTTTGTGTTTGAAATTCGTTGAACAAGAATTTCGCGGGCATGAAGATCTTTAATTTGATCTGGTGATAACTGGAGCAATTCGCTAAAAACTTCGACGTTGTCTTCACCACGATATTTGATCGTGCCACGAGTCGAGGTGTCAGAACCAGAAAAACGCCACGGCGAATTGGGTAACTTGACTTTCGAGTTGCCGCGGTCACCGACCTCGACAAATGCGTTGCGTTCTTTTGCCCATTGTGTCTTGGCAACTTCGGCAACTGAGCGCAGTTGGCCCATCGCTAGTGAGTGTTCGGCCAGTCGTCGTTCGAGTTCATCAACTGTGCTTACAGTTGCCGCCCAATCTTTGATCAGTTGCATCAACTCGGCAAGGTTGGCGATACGCGACGAAACTGTTTTGAACCGCGGGTCATCAAGCAGTTGTGGTTGCTGCATTGCAGCGACAAAAAAATCAAATGTGCCACGCTCGGCAGGGTGGCCACTGACGACTGAAGTTATCCCGTCGCGTGTTGTCAGCACAGCGTAATCTTCGGGGCGAAACGAGCGAATTGCGTCGGGCGAGACAGGTTGATCCCATAAGTCGTCGTGCGCATGTTCGTTGACGTAGAGCAAAGTTTGCGCCATCGATAGATCTATGTATTGCCCTTCGCCGGTGCGCTCACGCTGAAACAGCGCCGCTAAAATCGCGCTCGCGCACTCGATTGCCGTATAAACATCGGCGTGGCTAAACGGATCGTTGGCATACTCACCGTCGCGTGCGTCGCCTTGGCGCTTGGTCAAACCCATTTCGGCGTTGATAACTGGCGCATATGCACGGCGATTAATCCATGGGCCTGTGTTGCCATAGCCAGTGATTGATGCATAGACAAGCCGCGTGTTTCTGGTGCGTAAAGTTTGTTGATCAAGTCCCATGCGTTGCATTACTCCCGGGCGAAAGTTCTCGATCACGACATCGCACTTGTCGATTAACCGTTTGATCAAATCAACCGCCTCGGGCTTTGTCAAGTCAAGTGAGATGTTTCGTTTGCCGACATTTTGCTGAATAAAATAGGTCGCATTTGAGTTAATTCGCGGACTCGAAAACCGAGTTAGATCACCCGTTGGTTGTTCGACTTTGATGACATCTGCGCCAAGGTCGCACAGCATTCGTGTGGCGTGCGGACCCGACAACACTCGCGTGAAGTCGAGAACTCGAACCCCTTCTAATGGTCGCATCAAATTAATTCAGCGTGACGCCGAGCGTGCGCAAAGCCAACGACGCATACAACGCTACGCCATGAGCCATCGCCGATTCTTCGAACATCACACGATTTGAATGATTCGGTGCCGCAGTCATTGAATTCACGCCTTCTGGTGTGCCACCAAGAAACACCATCGCCCCCGGAATTTTATTCAAGATGTAACTGAAGTCTTCGGCGCCCATAATTGGCGACGGCATCCGCACGGCTTTGCCTTCGCCGAGTAGTGACTCTGCAACTTCAAGGGCGAAGTCGGTGCTTGGTGCGTCGTTGACGGTTACTGGGTAGCCGATTCTGATTTCGACCGTGGCCTGCATTTCATATGCGGTGGCGATTCCCTCGGCGACACGGCGAATCGAATCATGAACTTTGTTGCGGGTTTTTTCGCTCACCGCACGAATCGTTCCCTCAATAAGTGCCGATTCTGGGATCACATTTGTTGTTGTGCCAGCCACAAGTTTGGTGACCGTCACAACTGCGGGGTCAAAAGTTTCGATGCGTCGTGTGATCATCATCTGCAGGGCCTGCACGATTTCACACGCCACCGGTATCGGGTCGAGAGTCCTAAACGGCTCAGAGGCATGACCACCTTTGCCAGTTATTTTGATCGACAGAACATCGCTTGACGCCATGATTGGTCCACTGCGCGTGCCGATGGTGCCTGCGGGCATTGACGAAGTGATGTGCAACGCATATGCCGCCGTTATCGGCGACTCGCTGCCGTCTTTGTTTTTGACGACATCCAGCAGACCTTCTTCGAGCATAAATTTTGCACCGTGGTAGCCCTCTTCACCGGGTTGAAACATAAACAGCACGCGTCCGGGTATCTCGCCGCGTCGATCGCTGAGCAATTTGGCCGCACTAACGAGCATCGAAGTGTGCGTGTCGTGCCCGCACGCATGCATGTAGCCGTCTGTCCTTGATGCAAAGTCAAGACCTGTATCTTCAGGCATCGGCAAGGCATCCATGTCGCCACGCAACATTACGGTCGGTCCGGGCTTGTCGCCGGTCAACATCGCGGCGATGCCGCTTGTTGTCTCGTGCAACTTAATCTCGAGTGGCAGACCTTCGAGCGCCGTCAAAACTTGTTCGCGAGTTTTTGGCAGAGTGTTGCCAATCTCTGGCCACTTGTGCAGTTCGCGACGCAATGCCACAGTCGACTTCATCAGTCCGCCAACTTGGTCTTTTAATGAGGCTGCCGTTCCGTGTTTTTCTTGAGCCGCTGAAACTGGTTTATTTGACATCGATTTGGCCATCTGCCAAGCGTACGCTCAGCATCGGTATTCGTATAAACGCAAATCGGCCTGACTTGGCTACAAATTGCTTGTGTATATTGACAGTCATATGTTGACAGTCGAATTCACGATTGAACCATTTGTCGAAGGCGACCCTGGCGCGCATGTCACCGCTGCCGTTGCGGCAGTCGAAGCGCATGGCATCGCCGTCGATTTTGGCCCGTTCGGTTCGCTATTCAGCGTTGATGCCGAAACCTTGCCGGTTGTGGTCGCTGACTTGTTGCGTGTGGCTTATGGCAACGGCGCAACTTTCGTCAATATTTCTGTGTCGCGATTCGACTCATGAAAGCGACTCGTCAAGATCCGATCATCAAAGCCATCGAACCATTAATCGCAGCAATCGGCGCCACGCTCATCGGCGCTGATGCGATCAAGCCATCTGACGTGCCGCTTGAAGTTGACGGTGTCGTTGTCGCAGGTGTTCGCTTGCCTGCATTGCACGGTGCACTTGAGCGGATGATTGACTCGGTTGAACGCGAACTCGGCGCCAAACTTCATGACATGTCGCGTACGGCCAAGCAACGTGCAATTCGTTTGCTCGACGAGCGCGGTGCGTTCACTCTGCGACGGGCCGTTGAAGATGTCGCCGACTCGATGGGCGTCTCGCGCATCACCGTCTACAACTATCTCAACTCGCTACACCGCTAACTTCTATAGTTTGCGCAAGTGAACTGCGTCGATTTTGTGGTCGGCGCTTTTGTGCAGAACCAAAGACGCGCGAGCACGAGTAGGTTCGATGTTTTCTTTCAGGTTTTTGCCGTTGATGCCCGTCCAAATTTCGTGGGCAAGCGCGAGCGCCTGTTCCTCGGTGAAGTCGGCAAAGTGTTTGAAGAAACTGTTTGGGTCCTGAAAAATTGTCTTGCGCAAAGTTTGAAAGCGCTCGGTGAACCACGCCTCAATGTCAGCCTCGCGAGCGTCAATGTAAATCGAAAAGTCGAAGTAGTCAGAAACGAAATCTGTCGTTGTAC
The DNA here is from genome assembly GCA_005805045.1 of Actinomycetota bacterium. GTDB lineage: Bacteria > Actinomycetota > Acidimicrobiia > Acidimicrobiales > Ilumatobacteraceae > BACL27. The sequence goes on along the minus strand of SYNW01000054.1, from coordinate 2,958 downwards.
TACCCACTTGCAAAACGTTCAATCCTTCGATGATCAAAATGTCGGGCTGGCGCACGATTTCTTCTTTGTCGGGTAGCACGTCGTAAATCACATGGCTATATACGGGTGCTGAAACTTCTGGTGTGCCCGCTTTTACATCGCGCACAAATTGCAGCAGGCGTCTCGTGTCGTAACTCTCTGGAAACCCCTTGCGATTCATCAATCCGCGCTTTTCGAGCACCGCATTTGGATGCAAAAATCCGTCTGTGGTTATCAGTTCAACGCGCGGGTGCTCTGGCCAACGCATCAAAAGCGCCTGCAAAATTCGAGCTGAGGTGCTTTTACCCACAGCCACGCTGCCGGCAACGCCAATAACATAAGGCATCTTCGGTGCCATCGTGCCGAGAAATGTCGCCGACACGCGATGCAAGTTTTGCGTGGCTGCAACATAAAGATTCAACAACCGTGTCAGCGGCAAATAAACCGTCGCGACCTCTTCAAGATCGATGCGATCATTGATACCGCGCATAGCCTCGAGTTCTTTTTCAGTCAGCATCAGTGGCGTTTGCGCACGCAACACAGCCCACTGCTCGCGGTCGAAGGTTAAATATCGTTCCTGATCGTTGGGCGAAATCACGCCTTTAAATCTATTTAATTAAATCGCAGTTACCCGACGCAAAAACTCAGTTAATGGCTTGTTAACCAACTGTGCGTGCGTCAGGTTGGCGGCATGTGCGGCGCCTTCGATCGCCACGATCGGCCCTGCACCGACTAGCCCGGCTCGTAGAGCCTCTGCTCGGTCCATTGATATTGCAGTGTCGGCAGTGCCATGAATGATTATCGTCGGGCATTTGATCTCACCAAGACGGTCGGTGATGTCATCGCGGTTGAGCAAACAATTCGCCGTGGCTTTGATCGCTTCACGCGAAAAGTTTTGCCATTTGGCCACCCACTTTGGATTTTCCGCAGGATCAGCAACGATGATGTTTACAATCACGTTAGTTAAATCTGGCACCGGGCCATGTTGCACCCAAGTGTCGACCATCATTCGATAACCGGCCAAAGTTTCTTCATTGTCGTTGTCGGCAGCGGTGTCGATCAATACGAGTGCTGTGACTCGTTCTGGCGCGGTGAGCGCAGCACGCAACGACAAAAATCCACCCTGCGACATTCCACCGATCACACATTTTTTTGTGCCAAGGTGATCCATCAACCCCAGGCAGTCGCGAGCAGAATCCCAATATGTGAAGTCTTTTCCGTCCCATTTGGTTTGCCCAAAACCGCGTTCATCCCAAGTGATCACGCGAAATTCTGGTGACAGTGCGGCAACTTGTGCGTCAAACATCGTTTGATCCATCAAAAAGCCGTGCGCCAAAATTACGACTGGACCGTTACCACCAGAATCTTTGTAAAAAATTTCTTGACCATTGATTTTTGCAAACGCCACAATTGCCCCCAATTGTTAAAAGTTTGATGACGACCAAACGCTACAACTAGGGAACCAATCCGCGAAATTCGAGGTGGCTATTTACTAAAGGGCGAAAATCCCGACACAGCACCAGAGCCACCGGTCAAGACCTCAACGCCAGTCTCGGTCACCAAGACCATATGTTCAAATTGGGCGGTGCGCTTGCCGTCGGCTGTCACGGCAGTCCATTCGTCATCCCACATTTTGTGCTGCCAAGTGCCGAGCGTGATCATCGGCTCAATCGTGAAAGTCATGCCAGGTCGCATCACGACCGAGTTTCGTGAGTCGTAATAGTGCAGCACTTGAATATCGGTGTGAAACTGTTCGCCAATGCCATGCCCAACGAATGCCCGCACCACACCAAGTTTGTGAAGTTTCGCGTGGTCTTCAATCGCTCGACCAATATCACTTAATGGACGCCCAGACTTCACGGCTTCAATTCCGCGCCAGGTGCACTCTTCTGTCGCTTTGATCAGTGCGCGACTTTCATCGTCGATTTCACCGACCGCAAAAGTTGCGTTCGTATCACCGTGCACGCCATCGACATAACAAGTCACATCTAAATTGACGATGTCGCCGCTTTCTAGTTTTCGCGAGTCGGGTATGCCGTGACAGATAACTTCGTTCACCGAGGTGCAGACACTTTTCGGGTAGCCCATATAGTTCAACGGGCTCGGGTATGAATTTCGCTGAATACATAGTTCGTGCACGAGCGCGTCAATCTCATCGGTTGTTACACCGGGTTTCACGGCCGCACCAGCGAGTCGCAACACTTCAGCAGCAACCGCAGCTGCGTGGCGCATCTTGGCAATTATTTCAGGAGACTTAACCGCTGATTCGTTCCATCTCGTTACTTCGCCGCTGTCGGCATACGGTGGGCGAGCGATATTGCTCGGCACGCTTCGGCGCGGGCTCACTATGCCTTGTTGCACGCGACCTTCAAGCGCTTTATGACAGCGTTTATATTTGCGACCACTTCCGCACCAACACGCATCATTGGCTGACGGCAAAACGCTGGGCTGGGTCAAAATCGTCATCGGCTGGTCGCTTCTGACAAAAATCCTACCTCGCAAGCGTTAAATCAACCGCCACGAATATGTCACTTCCGACAGGCCCGTCAGCGCTAACTAATTGCCTTCGCTGACCCAACCAAGACGAAGGCGCAACCGACACTTGTGTCTTTTAATGTGACCGTCAGATTAGAGCCACTCGTTGAAAAACTCGCATTGGCCGTTTCATTGGTGCCCCGACACAAGTTTGTCACAGTCACATCGCTTTGCTTTGCTCCTGAAATTGTCCAGCTAACTTGGTCCATTTTTTCATCGCGGCTCGCAGAATATGCAGTTGATATTTTCTTTGCAACCGCCAGTAGGCCGCCTTTTCGCTGATCAAAATTTCCGAACGCCAACAATGAATCACCGTTTGCAAGATCTAAACGGTCTGGGTCATTGGCTTGCCACGACAATGTCGTTGCGGTGCCCCATGATGCGCCGTCGTTGGTCGAAGTGCGA
>SYNW01000053.1 GCA_005805045.1 Actinomycetota bacterium | reverse complement strand
TTTCGCGGCAGACTCGCAAGTCTTGACACGGCGGTGATGGCCGACGAAGCCGAATTGACGGCACGAGGCGAATCGGGCACGAGTGATGACTTGGTGCGAGTCGAACAATTGTTGGGTCGAGCGCGCGGTCAAATCGCAGTTCTGGCAGAGCGCCGCCGTTCGGTAGAACGCGATCGCGGTCAGTTGATGGATTCGGGTGTCGTCGCTTCGCTTGAAGCAGATGCGGCAGCGGCGCGCGAAGAGCTTGATCGTGTTTCGGCTGCACTTACCGAGTTGTCAGCACAAGAACTAGAACTTGCGCGTGATGAAGCCGCACTAGTTGCTGATCGAGCACAAGATGCTCAGTCCGCACAACAGGCGGTTCGTGATGCAGAGTCGGCACTTGATGCCGCGACTGCTGCGTATGCCAAGGCGGTTGCGACTTCGGCGGGCGATAGTGCTCGCGTTGAAACGCTGCGTGCGTCGGTGGCGGCGAATGCTTCAAGTTTGAGCGAGCTGAAAAATGCGACGGGCGCACTTGGCGCGCTCAATGATTTGATCGAGATCGATGCCGAATGGCAGGCGGCGGTGCAAGCTGGATTGTCTGATGCGTTGAATGCAATGGTGATGACAGACAACGCGACTGCACGAGAAGCACTCGCGAAATTGCAAAAGTCTGACGCGATGGGCGCGGTTGTTTCGCTGGGTGATTGGACGACAAAAGTTGCGCCGGTTGCCGTGCAAGGTGCGTCTTCTTTGCGCTCGTTCGTGCGGGCGAAGCCCGGAGCAACTTCAAACGCCGTGAATTCTTTGTTGGATGCATTGTTGGCGCGAGTCGTGTTCGTCGATTTGTTCGAGCGGGGCATTGACATCGTGCTCGAACGACCCGATGTCGTGGTCGTGACGAGCAAAGGCGATCGCTTGGCGACTAGTTCGCTGCGAGTCGGACCAAATGCCGTGACTTCGGCGGCGCTCGAACGTGCCGAAGCCCGGGCGATATCCAGTGCAACTGCTTTGACAGATGCCGAGTCGTCGCTGAATTTGCGACGGGTCGAAGTTACGAGCGTTCGCGAGCGTCTTGCAAGCGTGAGTGCGAGTCAAACGACGCAAGCCGACATCGACAGTCGAGCCACGACGGTTGTTGCCCGCCGACGCGAGTTTGATGCCAAGGCTGCAGGGTTGCGCGAGCGCAAGGGTTTGGTTGATGCGCGGTTGGTTGAACTTGAGTCACGCTTGCAAGCAGACCAGGGCGCACGCAGCGCGGCATCCGAGCAGCGCAGTCGGGTCGAGGCCGTATTGGGCGCGGTCGTGCGGTTGTCGAGCATTGTCGAGGGTCATGTGCGCAGTCTCGAAGCGCGACAGACCGAACTGCAAGAGTTGCGCCGGCGACAAAGCAGTGAGGTGCGTGAGATTTCACATCGCCTTGACGAAGCCCGACGCGAACGATCAGACATCGAAAAGCAATTAGAAGGTCAGCGCGAGCGCAATCGTCGCGTTGAACTCGAAGAATCCGAAGTCAAAGTGCGACTTGAGGGTGCGATTGAGAATTTGCGGCGAGATCTTGAAGTCGAACCGCAACGAGCGATCGACACGCCGTTGCCAGAGTTGCCCGAGGGCACCAACCCGTTGGCTAGGCAGCGCGAACTTGAGCGCGAGTTGCGGTTGATGGGGCCGATTAATCCGTTGGCACTCGAAGAGTTCACCGAATTGCAATTGCGCAACACATTTTTGGAAGAACAACTTGAGGATGTCAAAACCTCGCGCCGTGAATTGATGAAGGTGATCAAGCAAGTTGACCAAGAAATTCAGAGCAATTTTGCCGCAGCCTACGCAGATGTGCGCGACAACTTCACGAAGTTGTTCGCGATGTTGTTTCCGGGTGGCACGGGTCGGTTGACGCTGACCAACCCGGACGATTTGTTGAACACCGGCATTGAAGTTGAAGCCAAGCCGAGCGGCAAGAACGTGAAGAAACTTTCGCTGCTCTCGGGTGGCGAGCGATCGTTGACCGCGTTGGCTTATCTGTTCGCGGTTTTCCGCAGCCGACCGTCACCTTTCTATGTAATGGACGAAGTTGAAGCGGCGCTTGACGACGTGAACCTGCATCGCTTTTTGGCCCTCGTGCATGAATTCAGACAAGAAGCACAACTTTTGATAGTCAGCCATCAAAAACGCACGATGGAAGCTGGCGACTCGTTACTGGGTGTGACGATGCAGTCTGGTGGTTCTTCGCGAATCGTCGTGGAGCGTGTAACCGCACAATCCGCATAAACTTATTTATGCTCGCGCTTGAAATCTTCGCGCAACAATCTAGCGCTGATACAACACCGAGGATTTTGCTGGCGCTGACGGCATTTGTTCTCATTTTTGGTATTGCCGTAGTTGTCATGGGTAGGCGCAAGTCTGGGCAGTCAAAAGTCGCAGATGCTGTTGAAATTGTGATGCCAACTGCGACGCTTGATTCGTCACAGGTTGCCGCTGTGGGCGTGCGCGAGAAGTTGAGCAGGGTTCGCTCGACTTTTTCTGGAGCAGTCGCCAACGCGTTGATTCGGTCCTCGATCACTCAAGAGACCTGGGATGAACTCGAAGAAGCGTTGCTCCGTGCCGATGTCGGAGTAGCAACGACGACCCGCGTGCTGGCCCCGCTGCGTGACTTGGTTAAAGCCAAAAAAATTGTCCAGCCGAGCGAGTTGCTCGCTGCGTTGCAGAGCGAGATGACGGCGCAACTTTCAAATAGTGCGCGAGAATTAAATTTTGATCTTTCTTTGAACGCACCAAATATCTGGCTCGTCGTGGGCATCAATGGGGCGGGCAAGACGACGACGATCGGCAAACTTTCGGCGCAACAGGGCAAACTTGGTCGCACGGTGTTGATGGCGGCGGGCGACACGTTTCGAGCGGCGGCGGGCGATCAACTTGAGACCTGGGCGCAACGCACGGGTGCCGAAATTGTGCGTGGGGACGACGGTGGCGACCCGAGTTCGGTTGTATTCGACGGTGTGGCGCGGGCAACGGCCAAGAAAATCGATTTGGTGCTCGCCGACACGGCGGGCAGATTGCAAAACAACTCGAACTTGATGGAAGAACTGACCAAGGTGCGTCGTGTGGCCGACAAGGGCGGCGGCAAAGTTACCGAAGTGTTGTTGGTGATCGACGCAACGACCGGCCAGAACGGTTTGGTGCAGGCCAAGCAATTTTCATTGGCGACACAAGTGACTGGCGTCGTGTTGACAAAACTTGATGGCTCGGCAAAGGGGGGCATCGTGTTTGCGATCGAAACCGAGTTGCAAATACCCGTCAAACTTGTCGGACTTGGCGAAACCATCGACGACCTGGTCGCATTCAATGCCGGCGAGTTCGTAGCCGCGCTGTTTGCATAAAATCGCGAATAAAAATTCACAGATAACCTGACCTGCGATGTTTGAAATGCTTTCAGATCGGCTCGGTGGCGTTCTAAAAGGATTGCGCAATCGCGGGCGACTGACCGAGAGCGATGTGACCGAAGTTCTCGCCGAAGTGCGTACGGCGTTGCTTGAAGCCGACGTCAATGTCGCGGTCGTGCGCGACGTGATTGAGCGAATTCGGGTGAACACAGTCGGTGCGACTACGTCGACGGCGTTGAACCCTGGGCAGCAAATCATAAAAACAGTGAACGATGAACTTGTGGCGATGCTTGGTGGCGAGACGTTGAAGATTACATATGCGACGCATCCGCCGACGGTCGTGTTGATGGCCGGGTTGCAGGGTTCGGGCAAAACCACCAGTGCCGCCAAACTTGCCAGTTGGTTCAAATCGCAAGGGCGACAGCCGATGCTTGTGGGCGCCGACTTGCAACGACCTGCCGCGGTCGAACAGTTGCGCGTGTTGGGTGCGCAGATCAATGTCCCGGTGTTTTCAGAACCAGGCGACCCGGTCGTCACGGCGAAACTTGGTCTGGCTGAAGCGCAGCGACTCGGCAAAGATGTTTTGATCGTCGACACCGCGGGTCGGTTGGCGATCGACACCGAGATGATGCACCAGGTCAAAGAAATTTCGCAGGCGGTCCAGCCGAAATTCACTTTCTTGGTGATCGATGCGATGACTGGTCAAGATGCCGTGACGGTCGCGAAGTCGTTTGATGAAACATTGTCGATTGATGGCGTGATTTTGTCGAAACTCGACGGCGATGCACGAGGTGGTGCCGCTTTGTCGGTGAAACACGTATTGGGTAAACCGATCGCGTTCGCTTCGACGGGTGAAAAACTTGACGCGTTCGAGCAGTTTCACCCAGATCGCATGGCGAGTCGCATTCTTGGCATGGGTGACATGCTCACGCTGATCGAGCAGGCAGAAAAAGTCTTTGAAAAAGAAAAGGCCGAGGAGACCGCGGCAAAAATGTTGGAAGGTGATTTCACCCTCGAAGATTTTCTCGAACAGCTGCAACAACTCAAGAAAATGGGGTCATTGCAGAGCGTGATGGGGATGATGCCTGGAATCCCCAAAGAAATGAAGAACGCCGAGATTCCTGATGATCAGGTGAAGCGCACCGAGGCGATTATTTATTCGATGACGCCACAAGAGCGCGCGAAACCCGAGTTGATCGACGGCTCGCGTCGCGTGCGCATTTCGAAGGGCTCGGGCACGACCGTTGCCGATGTCAACCGTTTGGTCAAGCAGTTCACCGAAATGAAGAAAATGATGAAGCAAATGGGCGGCAAGGGGATGCTCGGCGGTAAGCGTGGCAAAGGGTCGGCGAGCGCCGGCATGTCCGACGACTTGGCCGCGGCGTTGGGCTCGCGGCTCGGGCCACGGTAGCCTGACGAGTCGGTTCGTTTGAACCATTTCGCTTAAAGATCGGAAATTCATGTCAGTAAAATTGCGTCTCTCTCGTGTGGGTAAAACCAAGAGACCTCACTATCGAATCGTTGCCGCCGACACCCGTTCAGCGCGCGATACAAACTTTCTGGAAATTCTCGGCACATATCAGCCGCAGCAAGAGCCTTCGGCGCTCAAGGTTGACAGTGCGCGGGTGCTTTTGTGGTTGCAAAAGGGTGCGCTACCGACAGAGCGCGTGCGCAAGTTGCTTGAGATTTCGGGCACCTGGGCAGAGTTTCAAGCGACCAAGAAGCCTGCCAAATAATGTCTGACGCACAGACTGCCGATTCAACATTGGCTCCCGTTGCGTCCTCGGTGTTGATGCACATCGTTCGTTCGATCGTCGACACACCTGATGCGGTCAAGATTGAATCAGTTCAGGACGAAGGCAAAATCATTCTTGAAGTTCGCGTCGCTGACGGCGACCTCGGTCGTGTAATCGGGCGTCGCGGTCGTACGGCGCAAAGTATCCGCGCAGTCGTGCGGGCTGCGGCATCGCGCGACAACGCCGAAGTCGATGTCGACTTTCTCGACGACTGACGCCCAGACGCCAGAGGGTTTGTTGCACGTTGGTCGCGTAACGCGACCACACGGGGTGAAAGGCGATGTTTATGTTTCATTTTTTACCGATCGACCTGCACGCACTCGTGCTGGCGCAAAACTTTTTATACAAGACGAATGGATGACGGTGACCAGTGCGCGAGGCCAGTTAGTTTCGAGCAAAACCAGCCCGAATCAGTCCACGACTTGGTTGATGCACTTTGCCGGCGTTGACGATCGCAACACGGCCGAGCGACTCAGCAAGTCGGATGTTTTTGGCGAGCCGATCGAAGATGCGAGCGTGATGTGGGTGCACGAACTCATTGGCGCACAGGTTGAAGATGTTGCCGGAGTGAATCACGGAAAATGTGTGGCGGTGGTCGACAACCCGGCGCATGCGTTGCTCGAACTCGAGTCTGGCGCACTGGTGCCAATCGTGTTCGTCGTCAAGCGAACCAAAGAGCGCATCACGATTAATCCACCACAAGGATTGTTTGATCTGAACGAAGGTGACGAGTGAACGCAAAGCAGAGTTTTCGCATAGATGTGTTTTCGATCTTTCCAAAACTTGTGGATGACTTTTGCAGTGAAAGTCTGTTGGGTCGAGCACGCGCCGAGTCGATCGTCGATTTACGTTGCCACGATTTGCGCGACTACGGCGACGAATCGCGGCGCATTGACGACGCACTCTATGGTGGCGGCGCCGGCATGTTGTTTCGCCCAGAGCCGGTTTTTGCCGCCGTTGAAGCAGTGCAACCACAGCGACCGCTGCTTTTGCTTTCGCCTGGCGGAAGACGATTTGACCAAGAATTTGCCGATCAATTGAGCAAGATGCAAGGTTTCAGTTTGTTGTGCGGTCGATACGAGGGCGTTGATCATCGCGTCGTTGAGCACTTGATCGACGGCGAAATTTCGATCGGTGATGTCGTGTTGAGTGGTGGTGAGGTTGCCGCATGTTTGGTAATCGAGGCGACGGCACGATTGTTGCCGGGGGCGATGGGCAACGAGGCTTCGCCGGTGTCAGAAAGTTTCGGCGTATCTCGAATGCTCGAAGAACCTCACTACACACGACCAGCAGAGTTTCGCGGATGGGAAGTTCCTGAAGTTTTGCGCAGTGGTGATCACGCCAAGATCGAGCGCTGGAGGCGGGCACAAGCGTTGCATCGCACCGTGAGATCGCGACCCGACCTGATAGAACGCCGTGGTGGGTTGAGCAGCGTCGAAAAGAGGCTGTTGGAAGAGTTCCCTTGTGTGCCGTATCCTGAAAGACCACTATGAAACCTACAGACATCGTCGACAAGCAAATTCTTCGCACTGACATTCCAAAGGTCGGTCCTGGCGATGAGGTGAAAGTTCATGTTCGCGTCGTTGAAAGCGGCAAAGAGCGCGTGCAGATTTTTCAAGGCAACGTAATCTCGGTTTATGGCTCTGGTGTCGCCGCAAGTTACACGGTGCGAAAACTCAGTTACGGCGTGGGCGTCGAGCGAACATTCCCGATTCACAGCCCCTCGGTTGCCAAGCTTGAAGTCGTCAAGCGTGGCGACGTGCGTCGCGCGAAACTCAACTACTTGCGCGAGCGAACTGGCAGGTCGGCAAAAGTTCGTGAACTTCGCGAAGATCAGTAATTTCTCGTTGATTTTCTGCCAGTCGGTTTAGTCGGCATCCACATTGAACACTGACGACCTCGAACAATTTGAGGCCGAACGCGAGCTTCAATTAGCGCAAGAATATTCAGACGTAGTCAATTTGTTCAAGTTTGCAGTCGAGACTGATCGCCGGTTTTATTTGGCCAACAATGTTGATGTCAAGGTTGTCGCCGAAGGTGCTCGACCATTGCTCGAGGTGACACTTTCGGACGCATGGGTATGGGATCTTTATCGCAAGAGCCGTTTCGTGCCGAGGGTGCGCGTGATGAGCTTCAAAGACCTGAACATCGAAGAACTGCCACCTCTGGACGCCTAACAACCCAGCAGCGCGCGGTCGTGCGCATGGCGCGGGCCAGATGGGCAGAAGAGTTGGTCGCAGATTATTACCGTCGCGATGGTTATCGAATCATCGCCCGCAACTGGCAATGTCGCGAGGGCGAACTTGACATCGTTGCATTTTCGATTTGTGACATGGTGCCGACGCTTGCCGTTGTCGAGGTGAGGGCTCGAGCGACAGATTATTTTGGCTCGCCACTTGAATCGGTGACGCTCGCGAAGCAAAAGAAATTGCGCATCACAACGAAAAAATTTTTGACCAGCGAGAGCGGCATTTACGGCGCAGTGCGGTTTGACGTGGCGTCCGTGTTGGGGACCAAAATTGAAGTCTTGGAAAATGCGTTCTAAATTGTCGCGCGTCGATCCCAACAGGCGTAGTGCCAGTGACGGCGCAGGTCGGGCGCTTCGGCGGGCACACA
>SYNW01000166.1 GCA_005805045.1 Actinomycetota bacterium | reverse complement strand
GCAGGGAGTGCCGCCGTACAAGCGCGATGTCAACACTGTGTTTCAACACTATGCATTGTTCCCGCATATGAACGTTGCCGAAAACGTCGCATATGGTTTGCGTCAGAAAGGTGTTTCGAAAAGTGAGATCGGTAGCAAAGTGATTGAGGCACTCGACATGGTGCAGATGTCGAAGATGGCAACTCGCAAGCCGCGACAATTATCCGGCGGTCAACAACAGCGCGTCGCCGTGGCGCGCGCGCTAGTCAATCGACCGAGCATCTTGCTGTTAGATGAACCGCTTGGCGCGCTTGACCGTAAGTTGCGCGAAGAGATGCAGATAGAACTAAAACTTTTGCAGAGCAGATTGGGTATCACATTTGTTTTTGTGACCCACGATCAAGAAGAAGCGATGTCGATGTCGGATCGAATCGCAATCATGCTCAACGGACACTTAGAACAACTCGGTGATCCAGAGACCGTTTATGAACGACCATCATCGGCATTTGTCGCAGGTTTCGTTGGGCGCAATAACTTTTGGCGAGGTGTGGCGACTGCGAATGGTGTCAAGGCCAGCGATGGGACAATTTTCGTCGCCACGAGACCCGAAGAAACTGTGCCAAGTGGTGACGATGCTCTTGCTGCAGTGAGACCCGAGACGATTAATTTGTCGCGGACCAAGCCGAGTTCGGAGGCCAACTTCGTGAGTGCTCGAGTGGCGGGCGTGTCGCACTTCGGTGATGTGTTGCAATATGTTGTCACCGCTGGGTCTCGAGACTTGCTGGTACAGGTGAGTCGCACCGACCCGTCTCGATTTGCCGTGGGTGATTCGGTTTGGTGCACTTGGTCGGCTGACGACGTCTTTTTGTTCTCGGCGAGGCAGGCCGCCCTGGTGCTTGCTGGCGCGCCTCAAGCATAGACATGTGACTATTATTCAAATATCCAATCAATGACAAATAAAGGGGAGAGCAATGGGTGACGAAAAGAAACAATTGAAAATGTTGGCACCGGAAGGTTTTCGAGAAAAACTTTCTCGCCGCGCGTTTCTGCAAGGTGGCACCGCGGTCGCAGGTTTTGCACTAGTTGCTGCGGCTTGTGGCTCGTCAGATAGCGATTCAGCAGAAGGTGGCGAGGCAAGTGGTGAAGGTTTGGCATCGGGCGATTGGAGCCGAGTGGTCAATCAGTCGAGTGGCACTTTGGCGATGTACACATGGGGTGACTACAACGACCCAGATTTGGTCGGCGCTCTTGCTGCCTCGACGCTCAATGTGACGATGAAAGTTGACTACTACGCGAGCAACGAAGACTTGATCACAAAATTGGCAACAAGTGGTGGTGCAAGCGGTTTCGACATCGTCGTGCCAACTGGGCCATACATCCCGCAGATGATCGAAAAGGGATTGATTCAAAAACTTGACAAGTCACTGATACCGAACATGGTCAATGTTGATCCAAATTATTTGGCGCAAGCATGGGACCCAACGAATGAATATTCAGTTTGCAAAAACTGGGGAACCACGGGCTATATCTACGACACGACCAAGATTTCAAAAGAGATGACAAATTGGCAAGATTACTTAGACGTGTGCATGGGTGAGGCGAGCGGTAACTGCGCGGTTATCGATGCGGCACCAAACTATTGTGGTCCTTGGTTCTGGGCGAACGGCATTGACTGGAACACTGAGAATCCAGCAGATCTTGATGCGTGCGAAAAGTTCTTGGTCGAAGAATTCGCACAACACATCAAGGCCTTTGACAGTTACCCATCCACAAAACTTGCAGAAGGTGCGTATTCGATTGCCATGGCCTGGAACGGCGACGCTCGACAGGCTTATACGCGAATTGAAGAAGCAGGCGGCAATCCAGACAATTGGAAGTGGGTTTTGGGCGCGCCTGAAACTGAATTGTGGATGGACAACTATTGCATCGCAGCGGGGGCGCCGAATGCCGAGGCTGCAAATGCATGGATCAACTGGGACTTGATTCCGGAAGTTTCGATCAAAGACTTGTCGTACCACGGTTATCACACCGGCATGAAGAGCATGTCGACTTTGATTTCAGAAGTGGCACCCGATCTAACGAGGGGCGACATGATTTTCTTTGGTGACGAACAAGTTGTGACGATGCGAACGCAGATGATCACGCCCGCACTGGATCGATTGATCGACATCCTCAACAAGTCAAAGGCGAAGGCCGGAGGCTGATCTTTAGTGACCGTATCGGTCGCCGCAAAACTAAGAAGCAAGGTAAGGGCACCGAAATATTTGCTCGCCATTCCGGCGATCATTTGGTACCTCGTCTTTTTTGCGGCGCCGATCGCGTTCATCGTTCTTTATTCGTTTGGCACAAAAGACACCACGAAGTTGTTGCCGGTTGATTTAACGAATCTGTCGTCCAATAGTTATTCGTCGGTTTTTGACGAGACATTCTTCAAAGTTTTCAGGGCGACACTGCGAATCAGCATTGTTGCAACGATCATGTGCGTGGTCATCGGCTTGCCAGTCGCATATTTTGCCGCGTTCAAAGTCGCCGAGAAATGGAAGGCGATAATTTTGGCCGCCGTCGTCGTGCCAAGTTTCACGAGTTTTTTGATTCGTACGGTCGCGTGGCGAATCCCACTTGCGCCAAACGGAACAGTATCGAAGTGGTTGGTCGAGTCGGGCTTCATCGGTAGCGATGGCATTCAGATTCTCGAGACGGCAACCGCCGTGCAGATTGCAATCGTCTACAACTATCTCGGATTCATGATCTTGCCGTTGTTCGTGGCTCTTGATCGCATAGACGTGCGAATGCGCGAAGCGAGCAAAGACCTTGGTGCGGGTCGGATAGCGACATTTTTCGGTGTGACGCTGCCGCTTGCAGGACCAGGAATCATCGCCGGTGTGTTGCTGACTTTTATTCCGATGTGTGGCGACTATGTGACGGCGACGGTTCTGGGTGGCGCGAAGGGCAACATGATCGGTGCGATGATTGCATCACAATTCAGCGGTGCACAGAACTGGCCGCTTGGGTCGGCGATGGCGATCTTGATGATCGGTGCGGTCCTGCTGACTTTGATATTTGGTGCGGCGATCTTTTGGATATTGCCACGAATCGCTATTTTGGCTTCGCCATTGTTGCAACTAGTGCGACGCAAGATTCATGAGCAGGCAGCAAATCAGGTGCGTAGCGAAAAGATTCAGACTCGTGTGAAGCGCGAAGTTCTGAGCAAATTATTGGCCATATGGACTGTTCTCGTATTGGTGTTTCTTTTCGTGCCGATTTTGCTGGTTATTTTGCATTCATTCAACGCGGGCAGTTCGTTCACGATTTGGTCGGGTAACACCAGTATCAAGTGGTGGGGAGAACTGTTTAATGGTGCCGAGATGTTCGGAGTGTTGATTCGTTTCGCAATCTTGATCGGCATCGGAGTTTTCGCGCAGAACTATGCGAAGAAGCGACCCAATGTTGCACGATCGTTGAAGACTTGGTTGGCAACCGGGTCGTTCGTTTTGGCTTTGATAATCAATGGTGTGATCACGAACTGGTATCGAACGATATTTGATTTTGCTGGCATCGGCGATGCGATTCGAAACTCGTTTATTGCAGCGTTCGGGGCGACGATTATCGCCGTGATAATCGGTGGTATGTCGGGTGTTGCGCTTGCGCGTCGACCTGGTGGCTGGACGAAATTTTTTATGGCGACGGTGTTTTTGATTTTGGTCACTCCAGAAATCATGGATGCGATTGCACTCGTGACTTGGTTTCCGCGAATCAAAGATGTGCCGTTGATCGGGGCGATTTTCTCGTCGGGTTGGGGCCCGTTCAACGGGGGTATCAACAAACTTTGGGTGGGTCAGTCGCTTTATGCCAGTGCTGTTGTCACGCTGATCGTGCGCGCACGACTGGCTGGTCTCGACGAGTCACTTGAACAAGCAGCAGGCGACCTCGGCGCGCCACCAGCACGGGCGTTTCGACAAATTACTTTGCCGTTGATTGCTTCGGCGATGGTGGCGGGTGGATTACTGTCGTTTGCACTTTGCCTTGATAACGCGGTGATTTCGACACTGCTCAGTGAAGCGGGGTCGACGACATTCCCGGTCGCATTGCTTGGTGCGACGCGAAGCACGATCAAACCATTTTGGGGTGTCGGTGCGGTGTTGTTGTTCGTGGTCACGCTCGGGGCGCTGTGGTTTCTTGCTGTCATCTTGCGTCGTGGTGGTGACTCGGCGAGCAAGATCGCCGCGACGTTCACCGGCTCGTGAGATCTCATTTTTGTTCGTTGAGCAGGTGAAATCATCCCTAGTCATTATGAAATTCTTGGTGTAACGCCAACGGCATCCCTTCAAGAAATTCGCGTTGCACATCGGACCATGGTGCGAAAGTTTCACCCTGATGCTGACGGTCTTGAAACTGCAGAGTTTTCGGCAGCGTTCGCCGCCGTGACCGTGGCATGGGAAGTTCTTGGTGACCCGGTGCGCCGTCGCGAATATGACAATTCTTTGATTGTTCGAGCTGCAGAGAACTCGGAGCG
>SYNW01000052.1 GCA_005805045.1 Actinomycetota bacterium | reverse complement strand
CGCTCGTCTCACCGACGGCGACCAGACACACAGATTCATATTCGTCCGGCAAACCATCGGCCGAATCAGCCGTGCCCGATGGGTAGACATGACCGAGTTCAAACAGCAGAATGTCTGCTGCTCGATGCGAAATGTTGTAGCTGATTGCTTGCAGCAAACCAGGTCGAAGTGAAGTGCGCAAGATGCTTTCTTCGAACACCAATGGGTTCGCCAGACGAATCGCGTTATCTTCGGTCAATCCAGTCTTGGTCAAATCGCCAGGCGCCAAAAACGGGTTCGGCATCGCCTCGCTCAAACCCATGCTCAGCACTGCATCCCGAAGATCGCGACGCCGTTGCTGAACTGGCGACAGTCGACCGTGCATCGTGGATTGTGGCACGACTTTGCCGAGTTGGTCGTATCCGTAATGTCGAGCAACTTCTTCGACAAGATCGATCTCTGATTCGCAATCGGGTCGCCATGAAGGCACCGCGATCTTCAAACTGGGTGTCTTCGCGCCTGAAACCGACTTGGTTACAAATCCGATCCTGGTCAACATCGCCGATACGGCTTTTGTCGTAAGTTTGGTGCCCAGAACGCGATTCACCTGATCAAGTCGCAGTGCCACAACTCTTTGCTTTGCAGGCAGCATTTTTTCTTTTACATCGCTCGCACCCCCGTGCACTACCAAATTCGGGCACGACTCGCGCAACAAACCGGCGAATCGACTCACGGCATGATCGATACCATGCGGGTCGACTCCACGCTCAAAACGCATCGACGCCTCAGATCGCAAACCGAGCCGACTTGCGGTTCGCGCGATACCCGAAGCCTCGAACCACGCGGTTTCGAGTGCCACGGTTCGTGTTTGCTCGCTGATTTCGGTCGCGGCGCCGCCCATCACGCCGGCCAACCCAATCGGGTTGTCTTTACCGTCGCAAATCAAAAGGTCGGTCGTTTCAAGTGCGCGAGTTTGACCGTCGAGCGTCACCAGTGTTTCGCCAGCACGAGCGCAACGAATCTTGAAACCATTGTTTACTTTTTCGGCATCGAAGGCGTGGGTCGGCTGATTCAATTCGAGCATCACCATGTTCGACGCATCGACGACATTGTTGATCGGTCGCATGCCACAATTTGCAAGTCGCCGCACTATCCAATTCGGCGACTCACCGACGACTACACCTGACATTACTGTCATGTTGTATCGGGCGCAACGCTTTTTGTCGGCGATGGTCACCTTGATTGAGCGTGTCGCACCTTTTTTGACCTTGTCACCAATCGGTGCACCGATTTTGATTCGCAAATGAGCGGCAAGATCACGAGCAACACCGAGGTAACCGTTGCAGTCGGGTCGATTGCGCGTCACATCCAGATCAAAAACGCAATCACTTTTGATCTCGAGCGCAGAGAACACATCTTTGCCGAGTTTCAAGCCCTTTGGCAGAATCAAAATGCCGTCGGCATCGGTGGTCAAACCCAACTCGATTCCGGAACAAAGCATGCCATGACTTTCGATACCGAGTATCCCGCGCGGGGTGATCAGTCGTCCGTCCGGCATAGTCGTGCCGAGAGTTGCCAACGGAATCAGATCACCTGATTTCATGTTGAACGCCCCACACCAAACGTGCAACTCTTTGCCGTCGCCTGCATCGACATAAACACGATGAACTTTCGCCGCGTCAGGGTGACGCTCGGTTCGCAAAACTTTCGCCACAACAACGCCTTTGATCGGCGTGTCGACCCGAGTCACCGACTCGACAGCCAAACCCAGGCTTGTCATCGCTGTCGAAAGTTTCTCGACATTCGTGCCGAACGCACCAAAATCGTTCAACCACGAGTTGAGAATCTTCACTAGAACTGCCTCAAGAATCTCAGGTCGTTCGAATACATTTCACGAATATCCTCGACCTTGTGTCGTTCTTTGGCCATCCGATCGATGCCGAATCCAAATGCGAAGCCGGTGAATTCTTCGGGATCGATGCCGCCACTGATCAAAACATTCGGGTGCACCATGCCACAACCACCCAGTTCTATCCACTCACCGTCCGTACGACGAATGTCGAACTCGGCACTCGGCTCGGTGAACGGAAAAAACGACGGACGCAGGCGACTGGAAAAATCGTCGCCAAAGAATGCTTTCGTGAACGCTTCAATCGTTCCGGCCAGATGGGCAAAAGTGATGCCACGGTCGACGACCAAGCCCTCAATTTGATGGAACACCGGCATGTGCGTTGCGTCGGGGGTGTCACGGCGAAAGACGCGACCCGGCATGATCGCATAAATCGGTGGCTTCCAAGACTTCATTACGCGAATCTGAACCGGTGAAGTATGGGTACGCAATAAAACCGAACCAGGCTCGCCGTATTCAAGAAACATCGTGTCAAATTCAGAACGCGCGGGGTGCGATTTGGGCATGTTCAACGCCTCAAAATTATTGAAGTCGGTCTCGACCTCTGGACCTTCGGCGATCTGAAAACCAAGACCAATAAAAACATCTTCAAGTCTTTGCGCCGCCTGGGTCACAATGTGGCTGTGTCCACGCCGACGTTGAGTAAGCAACTCGGTCAGGTCGAGAGATTCACGAGCGATGCGATTAGAAATTTCAAGTTCGACAAATTCGGTCGTGCACGTCTCGATCGCCGCCGAAATCAATGTCGCAGCGGCATTCAAAAGCTGGCCGATTGCGCGCTTGTCTTCGACCGACGAGAGTTTGCCCATGTCGCTTTTGAAACTGTTGAGCAGGCTTTCCTTCTTGTTTAGTTCGACGCCCAAAGCCCGCAAAGCATCCAAGTCTGGGGCGCTTTTGATCGCTTTCAATGCTGCGTCACGAGCCGTCTCGATTGCCTGGCTGATTGCGCCGACCGTATTTTGCTCAGACATCGTTACCTAACTTTAGTCGTCCGCCAGTTCTGGCTGGGGCTACTTATCGTGTTGACGCTTCGCCTCAAAACACAACAACGTCGCGGCCATCGCCACATTCAGGCTCTCACTGCGTCCAGCGTGTGCAATCGTCAGCCATCCATCCAGTTTGGTGTTCAGCGACAGTCCGTGTGACTCGTTGCCCAGAACAATTGCAACCCGCCCCGAGAGATCGGCTTGCGCAAAATCAATCGACTTTTCAAGCTGATGGCTCGAAGAACCCCAGAGTTTGAAACCAAGTTCACCGACTTGATCAAGGTTCACCGATTCATATACGGGGATGTTGAAGATCGCACCCGCTGATGCCCGCACAACTTTCGGACTGAATGCATCCACCGTGCCACTCGTTAGCACCACCCCACTTGCGCCCGCTGCCTCGGCAGAGCGCAATATCGTGCCCAAATTGCCCGGGTCAGAAATCTTGTCGACAACCACTACCCAAGCATTTTCGCTTGTTCGTAGGTCGTTGATGTCGCGATCTTGCTTCAGCGCGATCGCAATCACCGGTTGAGGGGTTGCGGTAGATGCGACTCGCTCCATCACGCCTGCTGCCAAATCGTTGACCGCACTGCCCGCACCCGAACAGGCAACGGCACCTGGCGCAACAAACTGCGATTCAATCCGCCATCCCGCACGAATTGCTTCGTCAATCAACGTGGCACCCTCGACAACGAACGCTTTTTCTTGCGCTCGTTCTGATTTATCGCTTACAAGTCTGCGCAATCGCTGAACCCGATTGCTCGTGAACGCGAGTGGCAAAAGACTCAGACGAGTGCGCCCTTTGCAGTTTCAACTAATTTGGCGAACGCCTTTTCGTCGTGCACGGCAAGGTCAGCCAAGATCTTTCGATCTACGGTGATGCCGGCTGCAGACAAACCTGCGATGAAACGGCTATAGCTCATGTCGTGAATCCGACATCCAGCATTGATCCGTTGAATCCACAGACTGCGAAACTCGCCCTTCTTCGCGCGACGGTCACGAAACGCGTATTGCCCCGAGTGCAATACCTGCTCGTTGGCCGATCGAAATGTACGACTGCGGTCCCCGTAGTAACCCTTTGCTTTTTCAAGAATTGCCCTGTGCTTTTTGCGGGCATGAACAGCACGTTTGACTCTGGCCATCTTCGTTTCCTTTCATTTAGGTTTGGGTGAAAATTTTTTTAGTTCGGCTTACCGTTCGGCAAGCAAGCGCTTGATCCGCTTCACATCGCCGGTATGCACGTCAACCGAGCCGTCAAGACGGCGCGTGCGCTCGCTTGATTTGTGCTCGAACAAATGCTGACGCATCGACTGCTGACGGCGAAGTTTGCCCGTGCCTGTTTTCTTAAATCGCTTCTTGGCTGTCTTGGATGTTTTCATCTTTGGCATTTTGTGTCTCCGTTTCGGTTGTGATATTCGAAATCTTGGTTGGTTGGACGGCGGGTTTTGCTGACGCTGGCTTCGGATTCTGGCGTTTTGCTGCTTTTTTGTCTGGTGAAAGAACCATCGACATGTTTCGTCCTTCGAGTCGATGAGGGGTGTCAACTTTGGCGATCGGACCGAGTTGCTCGATCACGGCGTCCAAAATCTTCGATCCCAATTCAGGGTGGGCCATTTCTCGTCCTCGGAACTGCAAAGTGACTTTCACCTTGTGGCCTTCGTCGAGAAACTCGAGCATGTGACGCACCTTGGTGTCAAAGTCGCCCTTGGCGATCTTCGGCTTGAACTTGACTTCCTTCATCGTGATCTGCACCGTTTTTTTGCGGGACTCCTTCAGCCTCTGGGCCTCTTCGTAGCGGAACTTTCCGTAGTCCATAATCCGACATACGGGTGGCTCTGCTAACGGAGCAACTTCAACAAGATCCAAATCGGCCCTGCGTGATCGCTCAAGTGCATCTTCGATACTGACGACTCCAACTTGTGATCCATCTGCGTCAACAAGTCGAACCTGTTTGGCTCGAATTCTCTCGTTGTAGCGCGGTTCATTAATTGGCGGTGCTATGACTGTTCACTGCTTGACAAGCGGCTGTGCCTCCTCTTATGTATTGGATAAAACCCGACGCTCAAAAGCTGACTTCGTTGCAAGGCGCGAGTCGAGGCCGGCGGTGGCCACGCCACCGCGAACAGTCGACCCAGACGCACTAAGCAACGCAGTTCCAACTTTCGAACTTCGTAAAACTTGTGGCAAGGTGGGAAACTAGTTTCCACTTTTGCTGTAGTAACCGAAAAGTTATCAACCAAAACGATTACTGAGGCATAATGGTAGCGCAAATGTCAGACAACCCCACCCCCGAACAAGAAAAGGCTATGGCCGAAGCGCGAGCCCGCCTCGCCGAAACACCTGCCAGCGTTGTGGTGGCTAATCATGTCGTCGGTCTTTACGAATTGGCGGCGATCCACCTGGGTGCCAACCCGCCCCGATTTGATGATGCTCGCCTGGCAATTGATGCACTCGCGGCAATCGTCGAAAAACTTGGCGATCGGCTCGGCGCCGACCACGGCACTTTCAAAGATGCGCTCGCCAACATCCGCTTGGTATACGTCAAACTGACCACTGCACAAGAACCTGAATAACCAAAGAATTATTCAAACATTGAGTGCTCGCTGAGCCGAGCACCGTTGATCCAGTCTTCGACCTTCATAACTGCTTTGCCTTCAGGTTGAACCACGGTCAATGAAACTGCACCATCTATGGTTGCCACGACACAACTCACGCTCGTCAAGTCGCAGATTTGTCCGGGCGATTTGCCCGTCGCCTGTATTGACGACACCTTGGCGCGCACAATCTTCAGCCGCCTGCGATTAATCGTTGTAAACGCGCCACCAACCCGCACTTGGCGAATTACTTGGATCGCCGATGTCTGCCAATTTATTTGCTGGTCGGTGGCCTTGATTTTCTTGGCGTAAACAACTTCACCGCTTTGTTCAACTCCGTCTCGGCAACCATTTTTTACAGTGAACAACAACAATTTGATCGCCACAACATTCAGTTTGAGCCTCAGCGAATCTACGTCATCAGTCTCGTCAATCTGAACCTCTTCGCGCGCGAAGACTTCACCCTCGTCGAGTCTTTCGACCACTCGCATGATGCACACGCCGGTTTTCGTATCCCCCGCCAATATCGCCCGCTCAACTGGCGCGGCACCGCGCCAGCGTGGCAGCAACGAAAAATGCACGTTGACCATCGGCACGGCACTCAATATGTCCGACTTGAACAGTTCACCGTAAGCCACGACCACACCGAGTAGGTTTTGATTTTGTTGCCCCAAGGCGATCGCATCATTTGGTGAATGCGAAACGGCGATACCCAATCTTTGCGCGGCAATTTTTACGGGACTGGCGGTGGTTTCAGCGCCTCGACCGCGACGAACATCGGGTCGCGTGACAACAAGTTGAACGTCGCAACCACTTGCGACCAAGGCCTCAAGCGGTGCCACTGCGATCTCAGGTGTGCCGAAGTAGACGATGCTGGATGCGCCAACTAACGGCGGCACGGCAAGTTCAGTCACGACAGCTTTAAGTGCGTCGCTTCGCTTTCGATCTTGTTTTCTTCGCGTCGCCGATATTCGGCGAGAGCCTGCTTTCTCTGGTCGGGAGTCATCCGTTCGAACATCAACACCCCTTGCAAGTGATCAATCTCATGTTGAAAAAGTCTCGCCAACAGTTCATCGGCCTCAATTTGAATCGTGTTTCCTTCCAGATTTGTGGCCTCAACTAGCACCAATTTCGGGCGCAACATCTCGACATACAGACCAGGAATCGACAGACAACCCTCGTCATACACCCATTCACCGCTCGATTCGATGATTTTTGGATTGATCAAAACATGTCGCGAGTCGTCGACGTCGTAGACGAACAATTGCTTTTGAACACCGATTTGAGGTGCGGCCAGACCCAGCCCTGGTGCCTGATACATCACCTCGAACATCTCGTCGGTGAGTTTGACGAGTTTGGCATCGATGTTCGTGATTTCAGCGGCACACGTCTTCAACACCGGGTCACCGAAGGTTCGAATGTCGTAACTCACCCTGACAAGACTACCGAAACTACGAATGCAAAAGATCTATTCGCCACTACACGCGCGGCGGATCTACATGAATCACTATTCGCGACTTCGCGGGTCTTTTTGCCGCCGTCAGGACATCGGTCAACTCTTGCCAACTTCGCGCGCGAACCAAACCTGACTCTGTGTCTTTAATCACCGTTTGCACAACCGACGAATATTCGAGCGTCTCGCCCAGCGAATCGAGAAATGTCTTGGTGCCCTTGCCTGAAACTTGGGCGATCGAACCGAACGGGGGAAACTTCAGCATCTGGCGTCGAGCAGAATCAGTCGCAAAATATTTTTGCAGGTCTCCGTCGAGCAAACCCTGCAGAAGTTGATTCTCTGGCGTATGAGTCTGAAAAAGAAGTCGTGGCTCACTGACTGACCTGCCTACGAGTCGTGCCGCATGGACGATCAACGTCGTAACGATTTCGCTCGCCCGATATCTTGGCGCGAGCAACTCAGAATCAATATCCAAAAACACGACCGTGTCCGCAGATTGCACGCGATGCAACACCGCCTCGGTGCCGACAAAGACGCCGCTTCGTTGGTTGACATTTTCTGAGGTCGAAGTCACCTCGACAACCGATCGATTGGCTGCAGCTTCAAGTTCTTCACGCAAGCGACTCACGCCTGGTTTGACCACCGCACAACTACCCGAACCACAGGACTGGCAGACGACCGGCCGAGACTCGCCACAGCGTGGGCAATCAAGATTTGATTGGTCGCGCTGCACGAGGGCCGCGTCACATTTTTCACAGCGCATTATGTTGCGGCACGACCCGCAAGCGATCAATCGTGCTCGTCCCTTCGTGTTGTAGACACAAACAACCTTGCGAGATTTGTCACGCAACTCTGCGATCAGCTCGGAAGAAATCAATGATCGACTCCATTGCTCGTCCTTGTTGCGATCGATCACCACGACTTTTGGCCACGGCTTTTGTGCGTCGAACACAACCCGCTCGCCTGCCCAATGGCGAGCCACAAGTGACGGAATTGGTGAAAGCAAAATGCATCGAGCGTCATTTCTCTTGGCCCGCTCAATTGCCACATCTCGCGCGTGCCAACTCGGACTGCGTTCTTCTTGCAACGTGTCATCGTGCTCGTCCACGACGATGATGCTCGAGAACTTTTCGACTGGCGCCCAGACGGCACTTCGAGTTCCGACGACAATATCTACCCCGCCCAATGCCAACGCCCAATCTTGGGGCCATTGTGCAACCGAGAAGTCGTTCGCCTTTAGTGTTGCGGCCAAAAGTTTGACGCGATTTTGCGACGGCAAGATGACGATTGTCGGCCCGTCGCAGGCAATCGCACTGACAATCGTCGCCAAATTGGTCAGGGGTGCAACAGTGATCAATCCGCTGCCGAATATCTTCAAAGACTCAACCGCCCCCGAGGCAAACTGCACGGCCCGCGGCATATACAGCGCGGATGGAACTTTTGTGATCAGCGTCTCGGGTGCCGCCGTCGAAATGAACGACCGAAGACGACCGACCCACCGCTTGTTGGCCCAATTCGCAAGATCAACTATTTCTTGAGTCACGCCCAAACCAAGAACTTTGATCACGCTGCGAATCTTGTTGACCGCCAAGCCAACGCTGGGTTCGCCTATT
>SYNW01000165.1 GCA_005805045.1 Actinomycetota bacterium | reverse complement strand
CCCTTGGCGCGAATGCCGTCTGCACCCTTTGCCCAACCTGCACCATCGAGCAGTTTCGCTGCTGCAGTGAGGTCACGCTTGCCGAGTGTGCCGGTGTTGTCTTGGTTGCACGCAGTGCCGTCAAGGAACACGTGGTTGTTGTTCGGCTTGACCTTCGGGTCAACGATGCCTTGAATTGCTGTAGCAATTTGTTGACGGTCGATCGAAAGCATGATTGCCTGACGCACGGCGACATCTTGTGTCACTGGTGTTACAGGGCCGAATGTGAAGTGCTCGTGTGTTGGTGCTTTCGCCACACGAACGCTGATCTTGGCATTCTCACGGGCACGCTTGAGAGCGTTAGTGTCGTTGCCGACGTCCATGTAGTCGATTTCGCCGTTAAGCAAAGCGTCGATTTGTGCTGCCTGTGGCAACGCCTTGAAGATGATCGTGTCAAGCACCGGCTTGTTACCCCACCATTTCGGGTCACGCTCAACAGTGATTGTTCGCGTCACTTTGTCGAGTGACTTGAACTTAAATGGACCAGCAGTTATCAATGGTGCTGCCTTCCATGATGAGTTGAACGCATCAGGTGATGCTGTCAATGACGCAGGCTTCAACGCACTAAACAGTGGTTGCCAGTCTGGGTAGGTCTCACTGAAGGTGGCGACGATTTCATTCGCAGTCTTGCCCTTCTTTACAGACTCGATTTTTTCGTAGCCAGCACTTGAAGTGATGTTGAAACCTTGACCCGACTTCTTCTGCACGTTCCACATGCTGACGAAGTCTGCAAGACCGATTGTCTTACCATCGCTCCATTTTGCCTTCGGGTTGAGCGTGTAAGTAACGGTTTGTTTGCCGTTTACTCGAGTCGCTTTGATGTCAAGTGCGTAGTCCTTGTTAATTTGAAGAACTGCGTTCTTGTCGAAGTAGATGTAGCTAGGCAACATCGTGTTCATTACCTGGCTGCAGTTGAGAAGGTTGCCCTCAATTGCGCTGGTGTTGAAGTTCGGGCAGATATCTACTTGAACGAAACGGAATACTCCGCCTTGTTTGAGATTTTCAACCGGCACTTCGTTAACTTGACGCGATCCGCCGTCTTTGGCAGCACCGGCCTGCGTCGTCATACCAAACGGTGCGACAACTGCGCCTGCGATAGCCACGGCGATAACGCGCTTCACGAATTTACTCTTCATTTATTTCCCCTTTAGGTGGTTTTCCAAGGCTGTCGCCAAGGATTTATTACCTTTTAAACTAACAACGAAAAAGCCGACTTGTTCACTATTGATTTGCTTTTTGTTCATCTGATTTGTTGTCCTGATAGCCTTCGGTGTTTGCTATTTCCTTATAAACATTGGAGTTTGTTGGTTTCTAGATGCTCGGGTTCATAACTAAGCGATTTTTGAATTTTTTAATGATGGTGCTCATTGCATCCTCAATGGGATATTTCTTAGCGTCGGTCGCGCTCTTCCCGCGCGGCAACTACGAGGCGGCGAATCCACCAATTCCAAAAGAGTCGATTGACGCGGTGTTAAATCGCGCCAATGTCAACAACGAAGTGCCGTTCACGACTCGCTATGTCAAATGGGCTGGCAATGTGTTGCAAGGCGACTTCGGCGAAGACCTCGAACAAAACAGAATTAACGAAGAATTCTCGCGCCGAGTATGGGTCAGTCTGCGCCTGTTGCTGATCGGTACATTGCTCGGTGCGACGATTGGGGTGATTGTCGGTGTGATCAGCGCTGTGCGCCAATATCAAGCCTTCGACCGTAGTACGAGTTTGTTTGCGTACTTTATTTTGTCGACGCCGGTTTTTTTGCTGGCGATCTTGCTCAAGTTTCTTGGCATCAAATTCAACGATTCGATTGGTTCGACATTTTTCTTCACGCAAGGTGAGTACACGCCCGGCTATGTCGGTTCATCGCTCAGCGCGTTTGGTGACCGTTTACGACATTTAATTCTTCCAACTCTGTCAATTGCTCTCGGTAGTATTTCTTTTTATTCGCGTTATCAGCGCAATACAATGCTCGATGTTCTGAGTAGCGATCACTTGCGCACGGCTCGTGCGAAAGGTTTAACTAAACGTCAGGCATTGTTCAAGCACGGCTTGCGAGTTGCGATCTCTCCAATGGCAACTTTTTTTGCCTATGGTTTTGGTCTGCTCATTGCTGGCGCAGCATTCACCGAGACAATTTATGGGTGGTATGGCATGGGTCAGTGGTTTCTCGCTGCCGTCGCCAAAAACGACATCAACTCCGTCAGCGCCGTCGTGACCTTCACCGCGGTGCTCGTTTTGTTCTCTGGTTTTTTGGCTGATGTGATTTTGGCGATTCTTGATCCGAGAGTGCGGTCTCGCGCGTGACAACCGAAGTGGTAAACCATGAAGTGGCGATTGACCGCATCTCGCGTGGCCAACTAATTCGCCGCAGATTCTTTCGCAACAAAACAGCCGTATTCGGGCTTTGGGTGGTTGCTTTAATGTTTTTGTTCGCCTTCGGTGGCCCGTACATCAGCCAATGGAATTATTCAGAAAGTGATTTTTCAAGTCTGCTCAAGGGTCCGTCTGCATCGCACTGGTTTGGCACGACTCAAATCGGTGTCGATGTGTTTGCCCAGACAACTCGGGGTCTGCAAAAGTCATTAATTATCGGTTTATTGGTCGCCGTGTTTTCGACCAGCATTTCAGCACTGATTGGCGCAGTGGCCGGCTATCTCGGAGGGCGGTCGGACAGACTCGTCATGTGGTTTGTTGATTTGTTTCTGGTTTTGCCCTCGTTTTTGGTGCTTGTTATTCTTTCGCGCTTTTACCAGGGTAAGACCTGGTTGTTGCTGGTAGTCGGTCTGACAATTTTTGACTGGATGATCACCGCGCGAGTGATTCGTGGTCTCGCCATGAGTTTGCGCGAGCGCGACTTCGTGCGCGCGGCGCGATATATGGGTGTGCCAACGCGAAAAATTATCTTTCGACACTTGTTGCCGAACATGGCTTCGATCTTGATCATTGCCGCGACACTCAATGTCGGCGGTGCAATTTTGGCCGAGACGGGTTTGTCATATCTCGGTTTCGGTGTTGCCGCGCCTGATGTTTCACTCGGCACGCTGATCGCTGAAGGCACGGGTGCAGCGTTGACATACCCCTGGTTGTTTTTGTTTGCAGGCTCGATTCTCG
This sequence comes from Actinomycetota bacterium, assembly GCA_005805045.1. GTDB lineage: Bacteria > Actinomycetota > Acidimicrobiia > Acidimicrobiales > Ilumatobacteraceae > BACL27. The sequence continues at coordinate 307 of SYNW01000165.1, read as the reverse complement.
TGCTCACAGTTTTGGCGGTCAGTTTCATCGGTGATGGCCTGCGCGATGCGTTTGACCCGGGTGCGATGCGTGTCAAGAAAAGCGCGAAGTCGTGACTGATTCGTTAATCGAGATTCGCAACCTCTCAGTCACATTTCCAAGTGAGGTGGGCACGGTGCAGGCCGTGCGCAATATTTCACTCGACATTCGCGCAGGTGAGGTACTCGGCATCGTCGGCGAGTCTGGTTCGGGCAAGACGGTGACTTCTCTCGCGGCGATTGGTTTGTTGCCTGACAGTGCGACGGTTTCTGGTTCGGTGATGTTCGAT
>SYNW01000051.1 GCA_005805045.1 Actinomycetota bacterium | reverse complement strand
GCGCTGACTTGCGAACTGCTTACATCACACTTTCAGGCCTCGGCAAACTTGTCTCAATGAAGTGGCCGCGCCCGGGTCTAAAACTTAATTTTTAGTCGGCGATCCAGTTGCCGTGAAAGCCATTTGGCACACGCGTCGGTATATGCACAGTAGCCACGGGCTCACCGCAAAAATCTTGAGCGTCGAGCACCACTAGATCTGAAAGATCAGTTTCTGTATTGTGACGCAGCGCCATTACATAACCATCGTCTTCAGACTTTGCGCCATTGCGTGCGATGAATACTGGCTCGCCGTAACCAAAGTTTTCACCGTCGTGTCGCACCTGAGTTGTTTTCTTTTCGAGATCTTGTTTGATCAAGTCTGCTTGCCTAAAGACATCTGAGATGCCAGCGAAATAACCGAAACTGTGTTGCAAACCGATCAACGATTCGTTCATTCGCGGAAACTCTTGTGGTCGATCATCCAATCGTTGTTCTGTTGCTTTACCCGTCTTGGGGTTAAGCACCCAACGATCCAAAGTCGGAAAACCTTCGTTGGGTCCGCGTTGCTCAACATCAAACATTTTTTCGTGACGTGCCGCGTCTAAGACGACGGTGCCATCTGGTGCGTCGTAAGCATTCAACGGGTGAAAGATATAGCAACTGTTGATCTCGACCCACTTGATCTCAGCCGCCGAACCTTCGCGTGGCAACAAGCCAACACGTGGCATGTAATCCTTATTCCAGACATATGGAAACGATCGCCCCGACATCGCCAGTTCGAGATTGAACAAACACGGCAAATCGAAAATCAAAACGTACTTTTCAGTGATTGCGCAATCATGCATCATCGGACCACCTGGCAATGCGATATCAACAGTTCGTCGCACTTTGCCGTCGACGCCAACAACGAGGTATTGAACTTGATTACCCCAACCCCACCAATACGCCATCACATGCAGTTCGCCCGTGCGCGGATCGCGCTTCGGGTGCGCCGAAAAAGCCTGCGGAAGCGTGTTGGCAAAATTCGAAACTCGAACTGTTTCGAGTTCATAATTCATCTCAATCGGCGGCGAGCCACCTTCGACGAGTGCCCAAGTGGCACCAGCATGACCGATCACATTTGTATTCGAGGCGAATTGCACATGCTTTGCCGGCCAATCTGACGGCGGCGCTTGTTCACCCAAACTCTTTGCGACATTCCGGTCGCGCACCCAACGGTTGCGATACCACTCAGCCTTGCCATCGTTGATTCGAATTCCGTGCACCATGCCCGAACCCAAAAACCAGTGATACGAATCGGGGTCGACTTCGCCGATCGGGTTTGGCCCGTTGCGCAAATAACGACCAGTCAGCTCAACTGGTAATTTGCCCGTGACACGCAAGTCAAACGCAGTTGTTTCGACATCCACGGGCGCCAAGTTGCCCGACAAAAACGGATTACTTGAGTTACGCAAAGTTGATGCATTAGTCATTAGTCCCGACTATATCCGTTCTGCCGTAGCGTGTCATCCTGTGTGGGGCACGCCAGATATGGTTTCGCAACTTGAGCATGTTCTTGTTCGCACGCCCACGACAGTTGGCGATTTTGTTGCCGACGCGCAGTGGCGCGAGCCCGACCGTGACTCACTCGTGCGTGAGCATAACGAATTCGTGCAGTTATTGGAAAAACTTGGATGCAAAGTCCACATTGCCAGCGCCGTCGATGGCCTAGTCGATGCTGTTTACATGCACGATCCGATGATCATGACGCCGCATGGCGCAATCTTGTTGCAAATGGGCAAGCGTGTTCGCCAACCAGAACCAGCCCAAATCCGCAAAGACCTCGAACGAATCGGCGTACCTATTTTGGGTGAACTCACCGGCTCGGCAATCGCTGATGGCGGCGACAAAGTTTGGTTAGATGCGAAAACACTTTTAATCGGTCATGGATATCGCACAAACGGGGAAGGTATCGCACAAATTAAAAAAATGCTCGCTCCATTTGGTGTTGAAGTTCATGCCTTTGACTTGCCACACTTTCAAGGACCAAGCGCCGTGCTGCATTTGATGTCGGTACTCTCGCCGATCAGTCATTCGCGAGCAGTTGTCTACGAACCGCTCGCGCCTATCCGCTTGCTCGAGTTTCTCAAGTCGCGCAATATTTCTTGGCTCACAGTTAACGACACCGAAGTTCATACCCAAGGTGCAAATATTTTGACTATCGAGCCAGACGTTGTAGTTCTCGCCGCCGGCAACCCCGAGATTGAAGGCAAGTTGCGTGAGTCTGGTGTAACCGTGCACATCTTCAACGGCGCCAATGTCGCTGTCAAAGGTGATGGCGGGCCTACTTGTTTGACTGCGCCGCTTTCGCGCAATTAACAGCGCGCCTTACTAGCGCAAATGCGCGATTTCGTTCAACGCGCCGATTGAGCGCAAACCATTTTGTGCCGCAATCACTCGATGGATCGATGTGTACTGGGGATAGAAGAACCCGCGCTCGGTGGTGATGCCCAAAATGTGTGCCAGATATTGGTTGATCACACCGCCGTGACAAGTTACGACAATGCGTTGCGAAGCATGCTGACTAATTATCTGCTCGAGACTAGAGATAACCCGATCACGAAAACTCTCGAGCGTGTCTGAATCTGACTGCCACTCGCCCGCCAGAAGTTTTTGCCACCTCTCGTCGTTGGCTGCACGCAATTCTTCAATCGGAATATATTCGTTCGACAGCCGGTCATATTCGGCAACATCTTCAACTATCGATATCGGCAGGCCGGTTGTCTGCGCGAGCGGCTCTGCGGTCTGAACGGCACGCTTCATCGGGCTCGAATAAATCGC
>SYNW01000050.1 GCA_005805045.1 Actinomycetota bacterium | reverse complement strand
TGTGTTTTGCGCCGCGTCGACAGCCGACAGACAATCATCTGGTGATGCGCTTGAAACTTGAGCCAGCGTCGAACCATCAACAGGGTTTGTAACTGCAACCTTTGACTTGTGGGCGACCCATTTACCTGCGATCAACGAATCGACTGGTTGCGTGTTGCTTATTTTTTGCATACTGGTTTTCATATTGATCAGTCTTACGCAACTGCACCACGATCGAGAAACGCTAGATTTATTGGGTGAATAAACAGCGAATTGTGATGACGCTTATGTTCGCTATTGGTTCATCATCTTGCCTATATGGCGTGATGTTCACGATGCTTGACGATTATCGAAACAACTTTGGCATCGCCGAATCAGCGCTCGGGTTCATCGTGGGCATTGGTTTTTTTACTTCGTTTCTCGGACAAGTCAGCATCGCCCCACTCGCCGATCGCGGTCAGGCTCAACGATTAATTATCTTCGGCCTGGGTCTCGAAGTCGTCGGTTGCATTGGCATGGCGTTTGGTGAAACATTTTTGATTCTCCTCGTGTCACGAATCATCATGGGCTTTGGTGCGGGCGCTGCCCTGCCTGCGCTGCGTCGCGTAATCATCGTCGCTGATCCTGAAAACTTTGGTCGCAACCTGGGTCGTATTTTGTCTTTTGAAGTTGCCGGTTTTGCGGCTGGACCGGTTTTCTCGGTTTTGTTGACGATACCTTTTGGTATTCCTGGCCCGTTTATATTTCTCGCCGCCACAATCTTTTTGTTCGTGCTCGTCATTAGTCGCATCGCTGTGCCTGAAACCGCAAAAGAAAATCAACCAGCTGAAAGATTCGCGATTGACTTGCTGAAAAATCGTGCCATCACTTCGGGCATTTTGATCGGCGTCTCACTGTTCTTCATGATCGGAGTCTTCGATTCGTTGTGGGTGTTGATGATGGACGACCTCGACGCTGCCCAGTGGATGGCCAACGTCGGAGTATCAGTCTTTGTGTTGCCACTTATTCTGCTCGGGCCATTCGGCGGCAGATTCGTTCAACGCATCGGGCCATACCGTGCCGGTGGTTTCGGAATGATTCTCGGCGCACTGTTTATGGCTGGTTACGGCTTGATGCCAACACCGGCATTGATGATGATTGTGTTTTTCTTTCACTCATTGAACGATGGTTTCTTCGTCACTGGAGCGGGTGTCGCCGTTGGCACGAGTGCACCACTAGAAAGACAAGCGGGTGCCCAAGGTCTGCTCGGCGGAATGGAAACTCTGGCTGGTGGCGTGGCTGCAAGTTTCGCTGGTCTCGCCTACGAACAGTTTGGTCGTGCAACAACCTTTATCGGTACTGGTGCAATCATGCTCGTGTTAATTTTGGCTAGCCGTATTTTGGCGGGCGACAATTGGTCGGTGCGCAATGTCGTGCCCAAATCGGCAGTGGCTTTAGACATCGTTTCGTAATACTGTTGATCAGCGATGGGAAAACGTGACGGCGACGGATGGGTCGATTGTGACTGCGGCTTTCGCCATTGGGGTCGATTTGGCGCAGCGGGCTTGCTGATATTGCGTCGCGATACACCGGAGCCACAGGTTTTATTGCAACTTCGCGCCGAATGGACACATGGCGGCGGCACATGGGCGCTGCCAGGCGGCGCAAAAGATTCGCACGAAGATTCTGTGAGTGCCGCGCTGCGCGAAGCGCACGAAGAAATGGGTATCGATATCGACGCGCTAACCGTCAAACACGTTTTTTCGGACAACCACGGCCCGTGGAGCTACGACACGGTCATCGCCCACGCGCTGAGCGATGCAGGTGCCCACATCGCCAACCCTGAGTCGACTGCGACAAAATGGTCGGCGATTGAAGAAGTTGAAACACTCAACTTGCACCCAGGATTAAAACAATCTTGGATTGCGCTAAAACCGCTGACTATTAGTTCGCTTGAAAACTAATTATTGCAGCGCCTTGGCGTAAAGTTCGTGCACTTCACCACGAGTCGGATATCGCGGAGTATTCAAGATAATCAGGTCCCGCAACGCGTCTTGCGTGAGGGCCGCAATGTTGTCGCTCGTCGCGCCGAGTTCGCTGAGCTTCTTGTTGGTGCCGACGGTTTTAGAAAGTTTTTCAACTGCCGCGATCGCCGCGTCTGGGTCGATTTCACTGCCTAAAGCCTGGCCCACATTGGCATAACGCTCGGCGACAACATCACGATTAAAGCGCATCACATGCGGCAACATCGTGGCCAATGTCTGACCATGCGCTTGATGTAATTGACCTGAAATCGGGTGACCAGTTGCATGCACCAAACCAAGCAACGGCCCACTTGAAAACGCACGCCCAGCCAAATGTGAAGCGAGTTGCATCTGGGCCCGCGCCTCAAGATCTGCACCGTTTGTAACCGCGGTTGGCAGATATTTTGCAACTAGTCGAATCGCGTGTAGCGCGAGTGCATCCGCATATGGGTTTGACTGAACTGATGTGTACGCCTCGATTGCGTGAGTCAAAACATCCATGCCGCAGGCCGCGGTGCCTTTGGCTGGCATGCCAACCGTCAAAGTCGGGTCGAGCAAAATCGTGCGTGGACGGACTGACGGATTGCTGAAAGTAAGTTTTCGATGATTCGCAGGATTCGTCATCGTGTCGGTGATCAATCCACCACCATTTGTTTCAGATGCTGTGCCAGAAGTGGTCGGTATCGCAATTGTTGGCAAGCCAGGTTTTGATGCACTGGCTTTCGGCGCAAGCGTTGAAAAATCAATTCGATCGTTGGCATCTAAATCTGGGGCAAATGCCAAGCCCACATGATTTACACCGTTTGGTGCGGCGAGCGCAATGTATTTACCGCAGTCCATGACCGAGCCGCCACCGACCAATACGACAACAGTGCCATCCAGACCAAACTTATTGATCGCTGCAACACCAGCAGCGACGTTGACATCTGTCGGGTTCGGCGATACCTGATCAAACACCTGCCACTTCATGCCTGCAGTTGTCAAGGCATCTGTTATCGGTTTGACAATACCGGCACCACTGACGCCAGCATCGGTGATGATAAATGCGCGAGTGCCGTGCGGCGAAACATATTGGGCGAGCGTTGCGGCGACATTTGGTCCCGAAACTGTGCTTGACATCGGCTCAAGACCGAAAGTGCTCACTGCTGGATCCATAATTCATATCCCCCTTGATCTATTTTTTATTTGAGTTTTGAGAACTACCCTCATGTCGCGAAATTTCGGCACGACCAACCACGTGCCAGTGCACTTCATCGGGGCCATCTGCCAATCGCAAAGTTCGCTGACCTGCGTACATTCGTGCCAACGGTGTCCATTGAGAGATGCCCGCACCACCAAAAATCTGCATCGCTTCGTCAATAATTTTGCAAACTCGCTCAGGCACCATTGCTTTGACGGCGCTCACCCAAACTCTGGCCTCGGCGTTGCCCATCGTGTCCATCGCGCGTGCAGCACGCAACACCATTAATCGCATCGCTTCAATTTCGATACGTGCTTTACCGATTACTTCGGTATTTTTGCCAAGACGCGCAATTGGTTTACCAAACGCCTCACGACTCAAACCGCGATTCACCATCAATTCAAGTGCGCGTTCGGCTGCACCGATCGATCGCATGCAGTGATGTATTCGTCCAGGTCCGAGACGCACCTGTGAAATTTCGAAACCCCGACCTTCACCCAGCAAAATATTCGATTTCGGCACGCGCACATTATTGAATCGCAGATGCATGTGACCATGCGGTGCATCGTCTTCGCCGAATACATGCATAGCACCAAGAATCTCGACGCCTTTTGTGTCCATCGGAACGAGAATTTGCGAATGTCGACCGTGGGGCGGGCCATCAGGATTGGTCTGCAACATACAAATCAGAACTTTGCAACGTGGATCTCCCGCGCCGGAGATATAAAACTTCTCGCCGTTGATCAGCCATTCGTCACCGTCAAGAACGGCAGCACACTTGAGATTTTTTGCATCACTCGAAGCAACGTCTGGTTCGGTCATCGCATATGCCGAACGAATTTCGCCATTGAGTAGTGGCTCGAGCCATCTTTTCTTTTGCTCTGGCGTACCAACGCGCTCGAGCACTTCCATGTTGCCCGTGTCCGGTGCGCTGCAATTCAAGCATTCAGATGCGATCGGATTTTTGCCAAGTTCGGCGGCGATGTATGCATAGTCAAGATTCGATAAACCCTGACCGGTTTCAGAATTCGGCAAAAAAAAGTTCCACAAGCCATTGGCCTTCGCTTTGGCTTTGATCGAGTCGAGCAACTCAAGTTGACCTTTGCCGTATTGCCATCGATCGGGTCGACCCTCACCAAGCTTGAAATATTCTTCTGTTACCGGATCGATTTCGTTTTTGATGAACGCAACAACGGCTTCATAGAGCGGTACTGCACCTGGCGACATCGCCAAATTCATCGAATCGTCGGTTGTGATTCCCGAGTGCATTCGAGGTGCTGCCATAGCCCCACGCTACTAGTGCGACCAGTCACGATGAAAGGCGTGGCATACAAAATCTCTATAGTTGTGCTGATGAAGGACTTATTTTCACTCAAGAATCGTGTCGCAATTGTTACTGGCGGGTCACGTGGCATCGGCGCAATGATCGTGCAGGGTTTCTTGGAACACGGTTGCTCGCGCGTCTATATCACCGCGCGAAAAGCGGCCCAGTGCGACGCCGCGGCCAAAGAACTCTCACAATTTGGCGAATGCATTTCGATACCAAGTGATCTTTCAACTCAAGCTGGAGTGACAACTTTCGCCTCCGAAATCGCCAAGCGCGAACCTGCGATCGACATTTTGGTGAACAACGCAGGCGCCGCATGGATGGCCGAATTTGATTCGTTTCCAGAATCTGGCTGGGATAAGACAGTCGACCTGAACATGAAGACACCGTTTTTTTTGACCCAGGCGCTCGCACCGCAGTTACGAGCCGCGGCGGCAAAAAATAAACACCTCACCAAAGTCATAAATATCGCCTCAATCGACGGTGTCTCAATCAACGAATTGGAAACTTATCCGTATGCAGCGAGCAAGGCCGGATTAATTCACATGACCAAGCGCATGGCGTTGCGTTTGATTCAAGACGACATCGTCGTCACGGCGATCGCCCCTGGTGCGTTTGCCTCAGAGATGAACAAGATCGCTCGTGACCACGGCGAAATGGTCGCATCGCAAATACCGGCCAAGCGAGTTGGCACACCCGAAGACATGGCGGGTGCCGCGATCTATCTCGCGTCTCGTGCAGGTGATTATGTTGTCGGCTCGACGATCATCGTCGACGGCGGCGTGACCTACGCCAGGTAATTATTTTTTAGCTGGGTCGTAGTTCGACAAGAAGTTGCCGAGGCGACCGATTGCTTCGGTCAAGTCTTTGGCGTAAGGCAAAGTAACAATACGAAGATGATCCGGAGACGGCCAGTTGAAGCCTGTGCCCTGCACGACCAAAACATGTTCGGCGCGCAAAAAGTCGAGCACAAACTTTCGGTCATCCTTGATTGGGTAGACACTCGGATCAAGTTTCGGAAACACATAAAGCGCCCCCTTGGGTTTTACGCACGAAACACCCTTTATGTTTTCAAGCGCCGCTATTGCTGCGTCGCGTTGTTCGAGCAACCGACCACCGGGCAGAACCAAATCGCGAATACTCTGTCGACCACCGAGTGCGGTCTGTATCGCATGTTGTGCGGGCACATTTGCACACAGTCTCATATTTGTCAACATATTTATGCCTTCGATATAGCTTGTCGCGTGTTTGCGCGGGCCAGTCATCAGCATCCATGCGGCACGAAAGCCAGCAAGGCGATAGGCCTTCGACAAACCGTTGAAAGTCAGCGTGAAAACATCAGGGGCGATCGCCGCAAATGTGGTGTGCACCGCGTCGTCGTAAAGAATCTTGTCGTAAATCTCATCTGCCATCACGATCAACCCCCGTTCAGCGGCGAAATCTGCGATCTCACGCAAAATTTCGGGGCTATACACGGCACCAGTCGGGTTGTTCGGGTTAATCACGACTATCGCTTTGGTGCGATCAGTCGTTTTGGTGCGAATATCTTCGATCATCGGCATCCAACCGTTTGCTTCGTCGCATAAATAGTGCACTGGTGTGCCACCCGAGAGACTTGTCGCGGCTGTCCACAACGGATAATCAGGTGCCGGAATCAAAACTTCGTCGCCTTCGTCGAGCAACGCGTTCAGCGCAATTTGAATTAACTCGCTTACTCCGTTGCCGAGCCAAACATCATCGACATCAGTTATGTCAATGCCGCGCTCTTGATAATTTTGCACAACCGCAGTTCGCGCGGACAAAATGCCTTGCGAATCTGAATATCCCTGTGAGGTTGGCAGATTGCGAACAACTTCGACCAAAACTTCGGGCGGCGTTTCGAAACCAAACGGCTGCGGGTTGCCGATATTCAGTTTGATGATTCGGTGACCCTGCGCCTCAAGTCTCTTAGCTTCTTCAAGCACAGGGCCACGAATGTCATACAAGACATTGGCCAACTTCTGTGACTGCAGAATTTCCATAACCGATCAGGCTACGCCCATAATTCTGTGTGATTCTCCCCATAAAATTACATATATAGAACCTTCAAAAATTGTGCTCTTTTATAAGTTCGCCATCCTCGCCGACCCCGAGGCGATTCGACTCTGGCAGCGCGCACTTTGCGAACGATTCAATCTCAATGGCCGAATCATTGTTTCGAAGCACGGCATCAACGGCACCGTCGGCGGATCAATGACGAACGTCAAGAAATATGTCCGAGCCACAAAGGGGTTCGCACCGTTTAAGGAAATCGACTTCAAGTGGTCAGAGGGTAATGGTGACGAGTTTCCGCGACTTGAAGTTCGCGTTCGTGACGAGATCGTGACTTTTGGCAGGCCAGAAGAGATTATTGTCGACGAAACCGGAATAGTTGGTGGTGGCGTGCATCTCAAACCAGTCGAAGTCGACCAACTTGTTGCCGAGCGCGGCGATGATGTGGTTTTCTTCGATGGTCGCAGCGCTCACGAGGCTCGCATCGGCAAATTTAAAAATGCCGTCGTAACTGATGCGAAAACAACGCCCGACTTCGTTGACGAACTAGAAAGCGGAAAATTCGACCACCTCAAAGGAAGACCAATCGTCACATATTGCACGGGTGGCATTCGATGCGAGGTTTTATCACTACTAATGAAGAACCGAGGCTTCAAAGAGGTTTATCAAATCGACGGTGGCATCGTGCGCTACGGCGAAGAGTTCGGCGACGATTCTTTGTGGGAAGGTTCGCTTTATGTGTTTGACAAGCGACTAAAAATCGACTTCAGTGATCACGCGAAAGTTCTCGGCAAATGTGATCATTGCTCGTCAAGCACCAGTCAGTTTTTTGATTGTACAAATTTAAAGTGCCGCAGCTTGTTTTTGGTCTGCCAAGACTGTGCCAAAAAAACAGACAAGGTTCTTTGCCAAAGCTGTCTGGCAAAAGCTAGCTAGCTGGCGAGAAAGAGTTTTTTCCAACCGTCATAATCTTTCGCAAGTCCACTGCGAATCGCCGCAATCACCTCGCCACGCAACCTGTGTTTGCTCGACGCATGTGCAGCAGCGTTAAGCGCCAAAGTTGATTTCGCAAACTCGAGCGCGACCGGCATCAGTTCTGCTTCAGTTGCCACGACACGATCAATTAACCCGTTTTCGACGCCATTTGTCGGCGTGAAAGTCTCGGCAAGCAAAACCGCGCGCGAAAGCGCGGCAGGCGTTAAACGCTGTCGCAATATCTCAATAGTCGACCATGGCATCGTCATGCCAATAGCCACTTCATTGGCCGAATATTTGAAGTTGCCGGCTACGCCGATTCGATAATCACCGCATTGCAACAAGAAAACGCCCATCGCTATCGCATGACCACCGCAGGCAATCACTACTGGTGTTTCAAAACTCAGCAAGCGCAACGCCAATTCGATGCCACCATTGAGCATGTCAACTGCTGGTTGACCGCTCGCGGCAAGAGTCTTGAGATCGAAACCCGCCGACAAAATGCCTGAACGACCTGTTACCACCACGGGCAATTTGGCTTGTTGCGCTTGATCAAGTGCCGAGTTGAGAGCGCTTTGCATCGTCAACGACAAGGCATTGGCCTTGCCGTCATCGAGTTTGATTACTGCAACACCATCAATAACTTCAAAACTTGCCAATGCTTTCTGCGCTTCGGTCATCGCCCTACCCTATGTTCTTCAATCGTTCGCCGCTAATCGACGCGATTATGCGGTTAACTTTGCCGTCGTTGTTTCGCCTCGCGTGACTTTGATGTTTGTAACATCCGTCGCGATTTGGGCGACCTCGACTGCATCGTGCGAGACCAAAATAACGACACCTTTATAGGTCTCAAAGAATCCCTTCATCGCCCGCCGCACCTCGTCGCGCGAAACAGCGTCAAGCGACGACGTCGGTTCATCGAGCAACAAAATCTCAGAAGGTGAAAGAAAAGCCCTGGCGAGTGCAACTCGTTGACGCTGACCGCCACTCAAGGTTGACGGCTTACGCGTCAACAAGCCGACCAGATTAAATTGCTCAACTGCAGCATTGAATTTCGGCGTATTTTTGAACTCAGCACCGCGACCGAACAAGATGTTTTTTTCAACGGTCATGTGCGAGAACAAACCACCACCCTGAAACACGGTCGACACGCCACGCATCTCGGGTTGCACGAACTGATTGGTCGTCGAATCATCAAGCACTTCGCCGTTCAGCAAAATCTTGCCGGTTGTGCATGCAAGTAAGCCCGCAATCATGTCAATCGTCGAAGACTTTCCCGAACCGTTTTCGCCTGTAATCGCCAAAACACGCCCAGGCGTGAGCGACAGTTCGACATCAAGAACAAACTTTGTTCGTTTTAGGCGACAATACATTGCGAGCGACATCAAAAGCCCCGACGCAAAGCAGAAATCCATTTGCCACGCAACGCGACAAGCACACCCAACGAAACGATCATCATCAACATCGAAAGTGCTAACGCCGAGTCATCACCCGACTCAAGTTGGCTAAACACAGCAAGAGGCACGGTCTGAGTTCGACCTTCGGTGTTGCCGGCAAATGCAATCGTCGCGCCGAATTCACCGAGTGCTCGCGCCCAAGTCAACACGAGTGCCGCGACCAATGATGGCCGCACAAGACCGAGAGTCACAGTGACAAAGGTTCGCCACGGCCCTGCACCAAAAGTTCGCGCAGTGCCGACCACGCGTTGATCAACCTGCCCGAATGCGGCCTCCATCACCAAAATAAAAAATGGTGCTGCCACGAAAAATTGTGCCAGCACGGCCGCAGTTTGGGTGAATGCCAATTGCCAACCGAACCAGTCATTTAGTGCTGCGCCGACTACGCCTCGCCGACCAAAGGCATATAACAGTGCGACACCGCCCACGACAGGTGGTAAAACCATCGGCAAAATACACAATGCACGCAGCAATGATTTGAGTTTGAATTCACGCTTCGCAAGCACCCATGCCAGTGGTGTGCCAAAAATTAGCGCCAAACTTGTCGTCAACAATGATGTGCGCAGCGACAGCATAAGAGCCGTGCGCGAAGTGTCAGTTGAGATTGATGTCAAAAAACTCGACCAATTTGTACGCAGAACTACAGCGATCACTGGCACGAGAACCATTGCCATCGCGGGAAGCGCAAACAGCGATAGCCCACGCGGAGACGACAAACTTCGCTTCATGGCAGGATAAACCCGTTACTGACAAAGATTTGATGACCGACTTTGCTGCTTACCATCGCCATGAACGACGAAATGACTGATTCGTCTTTTGTGGTTGGTGAAACCGCGATACCAATTGGGTAATCGACAAACAAATTTAAGTTGTCGGCGATTTTTATTGCCTCGATTTCGTCACCTGCGATAAGACCATCGGTGACATAAGCGATGCCAGCATCAGCCTCACCGAGGCCGACTCGCAACACCACGCCGCTCGCACTCGCCTCACGACTCGCAACAGTAAACGAAACATCGGCCTTAGCCAAAACAGTTGCGGCATATTTGCCACAAGGCTGTGCAATATCACAAAGTACGACTTTTAAACCAACACGAGTCAAGTCATTAAGTGATGCAATTTTTTGTGGGTTACCACGCTGCACGAGTATCGTCAGTTGATTTCGTACCAAAGTTCTGACTGACTTTCGCTCAATATCTCCAAATGAGACGACTTTTTCAATGTTTGCGGTGTCGGCCATGGCGACAATGTCGACTGGCGCACCTTGCCGAATCTGTGTCGCGAGTGTTGCGCTACCGGCAAAGTTGAATCTCACCGAGACATGCAGAAACTTGGCCATAAAAACTTTTCCGATTGCTTCAAATGCCTTCGCCAATGAAGCTGCGGCCAGTACCGTCAATTCAGTCTTCTTCTTGACCTCAATTACTGCCGAACTAGTGAGCGCCACAAACCTTTGAGTTGCCGCTAATCGCATTTCAATTTTGCAGACGCCAACCCTTGTAGTAACTAGATAGCTACCTTTGATTGCGCACGAGCCCTGAGTAGCAATTTTTACCTGGGCCGTAGAATCTGTTTTTACAATCTTTGAAATTTCGATTCGTGCTGAATCTGGGACTGAGGCTGCAAGCCAAACAACTTTTGGTATCGTCGCATAACTTTTGGCTGATACGAATTGGCCGCATGCAGACCAGGCAAAAAGCGCCACAACCGCGAGGCGCCGCATCGCAGCATATTTGCCAGCAAACATGCATTGAGGTTATTAGTAACAAACGAACTATCCGATAGTTTATTATGTACTATTAGTCCTCTATGAACAAGAAACCCACTTTTGATCTGATTGAGGGCGCCTGCCTTGTTTTAATCAGCAACGGCAAGAGCCACGGTTATCAACTTGCCAAGCAGTTTGAAGTCGACACGACTCTTGGCGAAGTTCTCACGCTCAGTCGACCTGTTGTATATCGAGCAGTCAAATCTTTGGCGACACAAGAATTGATTCGCAGCGTTGAATCAACTGGTGTTCGCGGTCAACTCAAATGGCAGTTGAAATGTACGGTCAATGGTGAGCGATTAGCCAGACAATGGTTGGCCGAGCCCGTCATGCGCTTGCGAGACATTCGCAGCGAATTTTTGATAAAAATTCTTTTGTCACAAATTCTCAAACAGAACCCATCGCGACTAATCAAAAAGCAGAGACAAACTCTTGAACCAATTGTTGCCGCCCTACTTGCTGATTCGTCGTCGACACCTGTGGCTATTTGGCGCCGCGAACAATCGCGAGCAGTGATGCGATTTCTTGCCGAACTTGAAGGCGAGACTTCATCGGCTATACCCGACGGAAAAAAGCAAATTCAAATCAGCGCTCGAAACCAACTTCAAGCACATGTCGCCAAAGTAAAGCATGGTGACACTCTGTCGACTGTTTATCTTTCGCTTGAGCCCAATCAGACCATGACTTCAACAATCACTCGCGAGGCCGCACAAGACCTTGTTCTTGCCCCTGGTTCTGAAGTTGTTGCCTTGTTCAAAGCCACTGAGGTAATGATCGCGACTTCAACTGCCCAGATTCGCTAAAAGTGAATTAATCGTCTCAATTTCTTTTTGCTGTGTATTTATGATGTTTTCGGCCAAAGTCTTGACTCGAGAATCTTTACCATCAGCAAGAACCGTCTCGGCCATTTTTACCGCGCCATTATGGTGAGCGAGCATCATAGTCAACCACATTTTTTCAAAATCTACGCCTAATGAGTTTTTGAGTTCGGATAACTCTTCGTCGGTCATCATTCCGTGGCTTTCATCGCCACTCATCATGTGACCAGCATGCGGATCAGATTTAACACTCCACTCATCAAGAAAACTCTGCATCAACTTAATTTCAGTTGCTTGAGCATCAGTTATTCCTGATGCCAACGCTGCCGTTTCAGGAGAAACTTCAACATCGCCAACCATTGCAGACATAACTACGGCCTGCTCGTGGTGCGGGATCATCTCTTGAACGAACTTCTGATCGGCTTTATTCCATGAGGCGTTTTCGTCTACTGCCGAACTGCTTGAGCACCCAACAAGCGTCAGCGCAACAAGAACGACTAGATTTTTGTTCATGGCTGACACTGAGTTAAAGATATCGGGCATGACTTGTCAGAACTGCGTTCGCCATGTGAAAGAAGCCATTACCGAAGTGCCTGGCGTCAAGTCGGTAGAAGTTTCTCTAGAAACCGCAACGGCAAAGATTTCAAGCACCTTAGATCTTGATCGCGGCGCACTCAAGACTGCAGTGCAAGAAGCAGGATACGCAATACTCGATTAATTCACTATAAATCAATTCGTTTGCGAATTGATTTATAGTGACTCTGAGTTTGGGCTTTACTCAACCCGCAAGCCTGAGATTGCACAGGCAATCACCAACTGCTGATAGAAGTCCTAAGTCGTTGACAACAGAAAAACGATTAGTTCGCGCCACTCTTCGTCACTGGGTTTGTGACTGTAATTAAATTCGGTGAAAATATGCCCAAATGAAAGACCACGAAAAATACCGCGCATCACTTGTGGAGAAAAATGTTTCCGGCCGCCAATTAGAGAGTGAATTTCCGCAACCACTTCATCAAACTCTTGGTCAATTTTCAAATGAATTTCTTCAAGTTTTAGGCGCAAATTCGGCAGTTCGAGCGACGCTGCAATTATCCTCGCGACCCAAATTCTTCTGTGCCGAATGTGATCTTTGAATGGATTTGGAAAGAGATCTGCTAACTCCGGCCCCATGAGTTCTCTTCCAGAGTTATTTATGAGCCACTTTTTCGCATTAGCGATGTCTTCTTCTGTAAAATCAAAATAGATCTGCCCAAGAACTTCGGTTAATAGTCCATCTCGATCACCAAAGTATTTGTAAATCAAAGGAATTGATGTACCCGCCGAAGTGGCGACCGCGGAAACTCGCAAACCCATGATGCCACTTACCAAAATCTCTTGGCGAGCCGATTCAAGAATTCGGCTGTAAGAGTCAGGTGTTTCTAAAGACATTTAAATAACGATAGTTGGTTGCCCAACGAAGGTGAAACCACTTGCTGTTATGCGGTACAAGACTAGTTTTGGGTTGAAGGTGGCGACCACCCGTTCGAGTTTTACACGGTGCTTGCCGATGCCGACACAATGTCACACCCGGCAACGACAAAGGCCGTCGATGACACCAAGACCGATGTCTGCTGTGCCTCAGGGTCGCAAAGCGTCCAACTGTCGCAGCATCCTTAACGGATAAAATTCGACTCCATTGCGAAGCCAACGATTTGCTGGGTTGCCACACTCGGCGGTGATATGACATGCCGAGGCTTTAGCCTCGACTTCGCCTACGTCCATTAGCATTTACAAGTATCAACAAAACGATTATGACTATGAGTATCCTCAAGATCAAGTCCCGCGAATCTTTGTTCGCACTTGCAACTTGGCGATCAATAATCTCTGTTTCTGGTTGACTTTGATCAACAAGTGTGGCCTCAGCAGGTGTCGTGTTTGGTTCGCGTAGTTCTACGGCGAGGTTCAGAGATCTAATAGTTGAGTCGCTGCCGTGTGCGTTGATCTGGATTGTGTGACCACCGAGTGCCATGCCTTGTGGTATTAGCACCCGTTTGTTCAATCGTCCTTCAGAATCAGATTTGAACACTCCGAGCCGTGTCGGACTAGAAAACAGCCAGACGACAACATCAGAGTTCGGCAAGAACCCTTCACCGACTATCGAAATCGATGAGTCAAGTTCGATGATGATTGCGCCACTGGTGTTCACCGCGACGATTTCACCAGCATCGTCAACTGCGCTGATCGACATCGTCACACCCGCGTTGTCCTGCATTTGCACCACTTGATCTTGAATCGTCACGACTTGCACCCCACCCACCAGCGCCGACTGGAAAACTATCGGTGAATCAGGTGCAGGTTGCGGCAGTTTTTTGTCTATATACATAGGTACAGAC
>SYNW01000164.1 GCA_005805045.1 Actinomycetota bacterium | reverse complement strand
GCGATAATTATCGAGCCGTTGTGGCCACCGAAACCAAAATTGTTTGAAATCGTCGGACCAGGTCGCCACGCACGAGCGCTACCCGTGACAACGTCCACACCCGTCATTGTCGGGTCAACAACGGTTGTGTTTGCCGTAGGCGGAATCAACTCGTGTTCGAAAGAGAGCAGAACTGCTGCCGCTTCAAGAGCACCGGCAGCGCCAAGTGGGTGACCAGTCACACCTTTTATTGAAGTCATCGGCGGTTTGTTGGCGAACACGGCCGCAACTGCTTGCGCTTCAGCAGAGTCGTTCAGCGGTGTCGATGTGCCGTGCGCATTTACCTGTTTGATTTCATCAGCCGACAAGCCGGCGTCTTCGAGTGCGAGTTGCATACATGCAATTGCACCAATCCCGCCAGGTGACGGGGCGGTGATGTGGTGGGCGTCGGCGTTGCTGCCCGCGCCGAGAATCTCGCCGATGATTTTTGCGCCCCGGGCGATAGCCAGGTCTAGGCGCTCCAAAACGAACACCGCTGAACCTTCACCGAAAACGAAACCGTCGCGAGTGGCGTCGAATGGTTTGCTGATTTTTGTCGTCGAGAGCGCAGTCATGTTGGCAAAACCGGCGACGGCCGTGATCGTCGCTGCAGATTCTGCACCACCTGAGATAACTGCGTCACATCGGCCCCACGCCACAAGTCGGGCGGCGTAGCCAAGGGCGTGTGTTGCTGCGGCACACGCCGTGCAAATAGTTTCAGCAGGGCCTTGAAAACCGTAGCGCATCGAGATGGCGGCGCCCGATGCATTGGACATCATCATCGGGACCAAAAATGGCGAGACGCGTCGTTCGCCTTTTTCGACGCGTACGACCACTTGATCTTCGAGCGTGCGCAGTCCGCCGATGCCGGTGCCGAATATCGTGCCGATTCGAGAGTTCCCGTACGGCAGTGTCCCCGATTGCTCGAGTGCTTCGGAGGCTGCCGCAAGAGCGTATTGCTCGCACCGATCGGCGCGGCGAATTTCCTTTGGTCCGGCGAAGTAAGACGAGGGATCCCAGTTTTCGATTTCGACGGTATGGCTACCTGAAATGCCAGGTCCGAGTAGGCCTTTCCAGAAATTCTGTTTACCGACACCGCACGGAGCAACGACTCCGTAACCAGTTATTGCGACGCGATGACCAGCACCTTGCATGAATTTTTGAGACGACTTATCGTCAAGAAACTTTTGCAGTTACGAGAGCGAAGGCCTTGCCGACCGTGTCCACACCCTCAAGATCGCTTTCAGGCACCGTGATGCCGAATTCTTCTTCAAGCGCCATCACGAATTCGACAAGATCGAGGCTGTCCGAACCGAGATCATCTTTGAACCTGGCCGTCATGGTGAGTTTGGCGGCATCGACTGCCAAAACGTCGACAGCGCACTTTTTGAAACGATCGAATAGTTGTTGGTCCATGCAATAAGTCTAGTGCCCCATGCCGAGGCCGCCATCGACTGGGATTACTGCGCCAGTTATGTAGCCGCCATCTTGGGATGCGAGAAATGCAACTACCGAAGCGATTTCTTGCGCGGTTGCCATGCGTCCAAGCGGAACAGCGGCAAGCATGTTGTCGCGTTGTTCTTCAGTCAGTGCAGCCGTCATGTCAGTTTCAACCGGACCGGGTGCTACAACATTCACGGTTATCGTTCGTGAGCCGAGTTCGCGGGCGAGCGAACGCGCAAAACCGACAAGTCCTGCTTTTGATGCGGAGTAGTTGGCTTGACCAGCCGAGCCGAGTAGACCAACCACGGAAGACATCAAAATAATTCGCCCAGACCGCGCGCGCAACATGCTTTGGGTCGCCCGTTTGCAAACTCTGTATGCACCAGTCAGGTTGGCGTCGATCACGCTGGCAAAGTCGTTTTCGGTCATGCGCAGCAGCAACAAATCTTTTGTGATGCCAGCATTTGAAACGAGCACTTGTACTGGTCCGAGTTTTTCTTCAACCGCAGCAAATGCAGCGTCGACTTCGCTTTGTTTTGTGACATCGCATTTGACTGCAAAAAAATCGTTACTAGGTTTCGTGGTGTTGTATGTGACCGCGACTTTGTCGCCAAGTTTTGCAAAGTGTTGGGCGCAGGCGAGACCAATGCCTTTTGATCCGCCAGTCACCAGCACAACACGACTCATGATTGATTCCATTTTATAACCGCGCTGGCGGCCGTCATTCCGGCGCCAAAACCCACTAGCAAGACGTTGTCACCAGTCTTGATGCGACCGTTATTCGCTGCATCAAAGAGCGCCAACGGAATTGTCGCTGATGAAGTGTTGCCCGTTTCTTGGAGAATGACGGCGGTTTTGGCCATCGGAATGTCGAGTCGTTTGCACGCCGCCTCGATGATTCGAAGATTGGCTTGATGCGGCACCACCAGGTCGATTTCATTCGACGTAAGACCCGAAGCCTTCAGCGACTTCTCGGCTGAGTCGACCATGATGCGCACGGCGCGGCGAAACACTTCTTTGCCCTCCATGTGTAGTGTGCCGCCGATCTCGGCGTACAACAAATCTTCGAGTGATCCGTCGGCGTCAAAGTCCCAACCGAGCAGTTGACCGGGGCCGGTAACGGCATCGATAATCGCCGCACCAGATCCGTCGGCGAACAAAACTGCAGTGTTGCGATCGGACCAATCGGTGATCCGCGAAAGAGTGTCGGTGCCGACCACTAAAACACGTCGCATGCCCATAGCGATCAAACCGTGCCCGACGACTAGTGCGTAGACAAAACCCGAACAAGCAGCGTTGACATCAAAGGCGCCACATCGCAAGCCAAGACCGTGCTGCACGGTTGCGCTGGTTGCCGGCACTGTTCGATCAGGTGTCGTTGTCGAAAGAACAAGTGCATCAATTGTCAGTGGATCAATGCCAGCCATTTGGATTGCCTTGCGCGCAGACTCGATCGACAGACTTGCAGTGGTACCGCCGACATGTCGTCGCTCGATGCCAGTTCGCTCACGAATCCATTCGTCCGAAGTGTCGAGCGTTTTGGATAAATCGTCGTTGGTGATTATTTTTTCGGGCAACGAGGTGCCCCAGCCAATGAACTTTGCGCCGATCGCACCCATCGGGACTATCGGCATGACGAGATCGCTGTCATAACGTTCGAAGCCAGGCGATTGGTTGGTGCGCAGTCAAGCGCTCGCCGTCGACGCTGATGTAATTCTGCAAAATCCCGTCAAACAGAGATCGAACTTCTTGATCTCCGACCATGCCCAGCACGTCTCCAACGCTAATGCGTGCTCCGTTGGCAATCGACTTTTTCGGCACGAATACACCTGCACCCGGGCTCACAACGAGGCGCTCCACGGCAAATAGGTGCTCACCTTCGTGCAACTCGGGAGTACTTAGCGGCGAGGCTCCGATCCAACCAATTAATTTGTCGAGTTCATCCGGTGTGCTGATGCTGAGAGTGCGAGCAGACGCGAGAGTGCGCTTGGCCATGCCCGTGAGCACGCCGCCTGGTCCGAGTTCGACGAAGTTATTGATCCCACTTTCGGACATCGTTTGCAGGCATTGCTTCCAACGCACAGGGCTCGATAGTTGCGCCGAGAGAAGCGTTGTCCATTCGTTGCCGTGGCTGTGCGCCTTGGCGTCGACATTCGAAACAATCGGCACATCCGAGTCGCGAGGT
>SYNW01000049.1 GCA_005805045.1 Actinomycetota bacterium | reverse complement strand
AGCGACCCGCAATTTGTCTGTCAGCGTGCCAATTGGCGCGAACACGGTCGCTGTGGCACGCCGAGGTTCGCGAAACGGGTCGGTGACGACAGATGGTTGACCGTCGCGCATCACGAGCGCACCCGAACTGAACATCTTCAAATCAAGTGCACTCATGTCGATTTGAGTTTTCAATTCGGGATACGCGGTCAGCAAAACTTGAAATCCGCGATCTAGTAAAAACCCGTCGACTTTGTCGGTGCGCACGCGACCACCGACACCGTCCTGTGACTCAACGACGATTACAGATCTGCCGCGACTTTTTATTTGTCGTGCGGCCGCGAGACCGGCCAAGCCGGCGCCGACGACAACCGCGTCAACGCGAGTTGGCAGTTGGTTCATTTGTTGAGTAGTGCTCGCAGTGCAACATCAATCGTCGAGTGTTGAAACACAAAGCCCGACTTCTGCAACACATCTGGCACCACCCGTTGCCCGGTGAACAACAAAGCCTCGGCGAGTTCACCACCAAGCAGCAGTTTCGGCCCAAATTTTGGTATCGGCAGTATTGCGGGTCGGCGGAGGGTGCGGGCGAGTGCTTTGGTGAATTCAGCGCTCGTCACAGGGTTCGGAGCCGTCAAGTTGACAGCGCCCGAGATGTTTGCAGACAGCAAGTAATTGATCGCCGAGATTTCGTCGTCGAGCGAAATCCAACTTTGCCATTGTTTGCCGTTGCCAAACTTGCCACCCAGACCCAACTTAAAAAGTGGCAGTTGCTTTTTCAACGCTCCACCCAATGGTGTTAGCACGATGCCGGTGCGTAAATAGACCGTGCGCACACCGGCGTCAACTGCCGGTTTCGCCGCGGCTTCCCATTGTTTGCAAATATCAGCCAAGAAACTCATTCCGTGACTCGACTGCTCGGTCAATTGTTCGTCGCCGCGCGCGCCGTAAATGCCGATTGCCGAGCCCGACAAAAATACACTCGGCTTTTTGTTGCATTTGGCAATCGTCGTTGCCAACAACTCGGTAGTTTTTGTACGACTGTCAAGCAGTTCTTGTTTGTATTTTGCCGTCCAACGGCGGTCGCCAATGCCTGCACCCGACAAATGAATGACGGCGTCAGCGCCTTCGAGAACAGCAACATCAAGCCGGCCCTCGTTCGGGTTCCATTGACTTTCGTTCTGTTTTGCGCCTCGGCGTACGAGTTGCGTGACTTCATGACCTTGTTTACGGAGGCTGGCTACGAGAGGCTTGCCGATTAATCCGCTAGCACCAGAAACAACAATTTTCATATGTCGCTAAGGCTAGTTACTCAATAATGATTGGCACCGAGGTAACAACAGTATTTTTGCGATATAGCAATCGTGCCTTGATCGCCAGTGCCGACTGGTTGTGCAGCCATTGCGAGCGAATAGCCGTCACAAACTCGGGTATCACCACGGTGATGATGTCGTCGCTGTCTTCGTCATCGATGCGGTTGATATGCGTCAAAATCGTGTCCGTCAGGTTTCTGAAGTCGTCATATAGAGTTTCGAGTTCGGTCGTCATGCCGTATTTCGCCCAGTTGCTTTCCAGTTTTTCTTTTTCCTCAGGCGAACCGACGACCGAAAGAGCCAAAAGTCTGTCAGGCCGCAAACTCTCGGCATACTTCACTGCCTGCAACACACCTTTATTTATCGAACCAACAAGCACGATCACGGTGTGCGTTCGACGTGGCGCAACGTAGCCTTCCTCGATTCGCAAGAACGATCGCACTCGTGTGTAGTGACGATTGACCGCCAAGAAGATCACCATCATTGATGGGATGATTACGGCCGGAATCCATGCTCCGTCGGTGAACTTGACGACCACGACTATGCCAGCGACAAAGAAAGTTGTTAACGAACCAACACCCGAGAAGAACGCACGCAACCGCCAGCCCGGATCCTTCAGTTTTCGATGGCGCACCAGCATGCCAAATTGGCTGAGAGTGAAACCAGTGAATACCCCGACCGCATATAGAGGAATCAAAGCGTTGACTACGCCACCGAAAGCAACCACGAGAACGCTGGCCGCTATGCCAAGAAAAATGATTCCGTTTGAGAATACGAGGCGGTCACCACGGTTCATTAACTGGCGCGGCAGATAGTTGTCCTTGGCAATAATCGACGACAGTCGTGGAAAGTCGGCGTACGCGGTGTTCGCTGCCAAAATCAAAATACCGAAAGTTGCAAACTGGGTAATGTAGAAAAATATATTTCTGCCACCATAAACCTGTTCGGCCATCTGCGCGAGCGCGGTAATTTTGATTTCACCGTCATGATCCTTGATCGGTTGAATCTTTTGTGCCAGAACACTCAAACCAAAAAATGACGTACCGAGAATTACGGCCATCCACATCAAAGTCTTCGAAGCATTTTTCGCCTCTGGTTTTTTGAATGCGGGCACGCCGTCGGCGACCGCCTCGATTCCCGTCAAAGCAACGGCGCCAGACGAAAATGCTTTGAGAAAGAAAAAGATCGTCAGGGTTTTTTGACCCGACAAAAGTTCTTGCGCGTACGCATCAGAATGATCGATTGGCCCGAGATCTTGAAAGTAAACTCGATACAAGCCAACGACAATTAATGCACCGAGACTCAAGATGTATAAATAGGTGGGTGGCGCGAATAGTGCGCCAGATTCTTTGATGCCGCGCAAGTTTGCCAGCGTCACAAGCACGATGAAACCAACGCAAAGTTCAACTCGGTATGGCACCAAGTCTTGAAACGCCGAAACAATCGCCGCCACTCCGGCTGCTACCGATACGGCAACGGTCAAGATGTAGTCGACGAGCATCGACGCTCCAGCCACGAGCGAAGGTGAGCGTCCGAGATTCTCGCGAGAGACCACATAACTGCCGCCGCCCTTTGGGTATGCGTAGATCGTCTGTCGATAACTGCTGACGACGATTGCCAAGAGCAAAATTACGAGAAGGGAAATCGGCACCAAGTTGTCGAATGCCGTCATGCCGACTGCGGCAAGCGACAAAAATACGATCAGAATCTCTTCGGTCGCATATGCCGTGCTCGAAATTGCATCACTCGCAAAAACCGGCAACGCAATTCTTTTAGACAATCGATGATGCGCATCCTCAGAACTTGCAATCGGCTTACCGATAAAGAATCGCTTAAGTGCTGACGGAGAAATCACCATTTCGGTCTTCTATTCTCGCACAACAGACAGTATTCGACGCAGTCATTGGCATAGGCTTAACCCGTGCATGTGGTGATTGTTGGTTGTGGGCGAGTGGGTTCAACGCTCGCATTAAGCCTTGTTTCGTCGGGTCATAGCGTCGCAGTCATCGATCGAAAATCAGATGCTTTTTTTCGGCTTCGCGACAACTTCGCAGGTCAAGTAATCACCGGCATCGGCTTCGATCGCGACATTCTCGAACAGGCCGGCATCAAACAAGCCAGTGCGGTTGTCGCAGTAACGAATGGTGACAACTCGAATATTTTGGTTGCCCGCGTCGCACGAGAAAGTTTTGGCGTTGAAAATGTTGTTGCCCGAATCTCTGACCCGAAGCGTGCCGAAATTTATGAGCGCCTTGGCATCTCGACCGTCGCAACGGTCAAATGGACGTCGGATCGAATTCTGCGCAGAATTTTGCCTGATCTGCCCGCAGTCGAATGGACAGACCCAAGTTCGTCTGTCGTGCTCGTCGAGCGTGCTTTGCCTGACAGTTTGGTCGGTGAAAGGGTTCTTGATGTGGAAATTGAAGGCGCACGAATTTCAGCGTTGCGTCGGTTGGGTGTTTCCGTCATTCCAGATACAAAAACACTGGTTCAACAGGGCGACATCGCCTATATCACCGTTGAGAAAGACTCTGTCAACTCGCTTGACAAATTTTTGAAGCGAGGCAAGTCGTGAAAGTTGTTGTCGCTGGTGGTGGCAGTGTAGGTCGTTTCACAGCCGAGCAACTTGTTGCTGCAGGTCACGATGTTGTCGTTGTCGAAAATGATCGTGCTGTCGTGCGCACCTACGGCAAAGAAGAAGAGGACAAGGGTGTTCGTTGGCATCTCGGCGATGCCTGCGATGTCGAAGTTCTTCGTGCTGCAGGTGCCGCTGAAGCCGAAGTTGTAGCCGCTGTTACTGGCGACGACGAAGATAACTTGGTCGTCTCGCTATTGGCGAAACAAGAGTTTGGCGCGCCACGAGTGATTGCGCGCGTGAATAATCCAAAAAATCATTGGATGTTCAACGAGATGTGGGGCATCGACATCGCGGTGTCGACACCGCACTTGATTACGAGCCTCGTTCAAGAAGCAGTTTCAGTCGGCAACTTCGTCAAACTCATGGACTTCAAGGGCGGCAAAGCAGAACTCGCCGAAGTCACTCTGGCGGCCGCATCGCCCGCGTGCGACAAGACCTTGAAAGAGTTGAAGTTCCCGAGAAGTGCGACCGTCGTGGCGATCGTGCGCGACCAAATTGTGCTCGTGCCAGAGAGCGACACGACTCTACGCGCGGGTGACGAAGTCATGGTGCTGATCACCGAGGACGCCGAAGCCGCGATTCAAAAAATCTTAATCGGCTAAAACTTCTCTACCTGAGCAGGGTGTAAGCAGGATTCAAAATCACCGTGCGACCACCGTCGCGATGTGGCACACCATCAACCATGATGCACTTGCCATGATCGACACCCGGAATGCTGCGTCGACCGCTGAAGATAACCGTGGCTTCGCCAGTGCCGTCGTTGATCACGAGTTCGACGGCCGGCACACCACTGCGGGGTTTGATGCGCATGCGCTTGATTTCTCCGGCAATTTTCGTGCGAATTCGACTTTGCGAGTCGGCAATATTGACGAAGTCATACTCTTTGAATCGTTCACACAGACGCTGTGAGTCGATTTCAAGGTTGTCGGCGGTAAGTCGCTTGCCGAATGACCTAATGCCCATCAGTTTGTCGCCAGTCTGTTCAGTTCTTCTTCTAATTCTAAATCCGAAAGCACGCCGATTCGTGTTGTGACGGTGCCGTCTTTGGTGATGAAAACCCAGGCCGGCTGATATGGCACATTGAATCGCGCAAAAACTTCACCAGCCCCGTCATTGATGTTGGTGAACGAAAGACCGTTGTCATTGACAAAATCCTGCATGTCTCCGCCGCTGCCATTCCACGCGACGCCGGTAACTTGCACTTTGCCTTTAAAGGTTTTGTATGCCTCCTCGACCGAGGATGACTCAGAACGACAAGCCCGTCAACCAGGCGCCCAAAACCAGAGCGCAAGCGGTTGAGATTGCAAAACCGTTGCGCTATCAAATGTTGCACCGCTCAAAAGTGTCGCGGTGAATTGCGCGTTCGCATTGATCGATGGGTTCTCTGACGAAGCCTCAGATGCGGCGATGGTTTCTGAAGTTTCTGTCTGCGCGGTGCTCGTCGAACCGTCGGCGCCACAACTCGAGACACCGAGAAGTAAAAAAACTAAAACTAAATTTCGTGTGAATTTCAGCGGGCTACTCATCGATGAATCACAATAGTTGTTTATCGAGCCAAAATGTGAGTTAACGCCGTAGTATTTACAGTCTTGAGCACTCGAAAACTGATTATTGTCTCGCTGCTATGCGGAGTCGCCATTCTGTTGGCGGGTTCGTTGCAATTGTTTCTCTTGTCACGCTAAATCTTTGGCTTGACTCAGGCGCTTACGGCTACGATTAATAGGGCAAATCCTCAGAAAGAGAACCTTTGGCAGACCAATTTGATCTCGTCGTAATCGGTGGAGGTCCCGGTGGCTATGCATCTGCGTTTTACGCAGCGTCGGCGGGCATGAAAGTCGCACTGATTGAGCGCGACACAATCGGTGGCACCTGTTTGAATCGTGGTTGCATTCCGGCAAAGGCGTTTCTTGAGACGGCGGCGGCCAACCGACACGTTGCACACGCTCCAGAGTTTGGGATAAATGCAAGTTCAACGGGTGTCGACTTTGCGGTAAGCCAGGCGCGCAAGGCTCGCATCGTTGACGGTCTAGTCAAAGGCTTGACTGGTCTCACCAAGTCGAAGAAGGTTACATATTTCTTGGGCACGGGTTCGCTCGAAACGAATCGCACGGTGAATGTTGTTATGGCTGATGGTACGACCACAAAAGTCCAAGGATCAAAAGTTGTGCTTGCAAGTGGTTCGGTGCCGCGCACGATCAAGGGGTTTCCGATCGGTGGTTCGATCATGACATCTGACGAAGTTTTAATGCTGAGCACGATTCCAAAACGCATCGCAATCATCGGTGGTGGAGCGATCGGCTGTGAATTTGCGTCGACTTTTGCCGACTTGGGCTCGGCCGTAACGGTTATCGAAGGGGCACCAAAAATTTTGCCTGGTCTTGACCCTGATGTCGCCAATGTCGTCGTAAAGACTTTTGCCAAGAAAAAGATCGCGATTCGAACCGGGGTGGTGGTCGCTGGTCAGAGCAAGCAACCTAACGGCTCGACGCAAATCACTTTTGCCTCGGGTGACCCGGTCGTTTGCGACGTTGTGATCATGTCGATTGGTCGTCGACCGTTCGCCGACTCACTCGGGTTGAAAGGTACCGCAGTAAAAGTTGACGATCGCGGGTTCGTAGTTGTCGACGAATATTGCCGAACTGGTGAACCAGATGTTTATGCGATTGGCGATTTGATCAACACACCGCAACTTGCGCACGTTGCGTATGCCGAGGCGATTTTGGCGGTCAAACACATGCGCGGCGAGACCGTTGCTCCAGTGATGTACGACCGAGTGCCATGGGCTATTTACTGTCACCCAGAAGTTGCATGGGCTGGGCCTTCAGAAGAACAGGCTCGCGCCGCTGGACACGATGTTGTCGTGGCGAAACATCAGTTTCGTGCAAACTCGCGGGCAATGATTCTCGGAGAGATCGACGGTCTCGTGAAAGTGATCGCTAAAAAAAATAGTGACGGTTCTGCCGGTCAAGTTTTGGGTGTGCATATGGTCGGCCCGTGGGTGACTGAGCAGTTGGCCGCTGGTTACTTGGCCGTCAACTGGGAGGCATCGGTTGACGAGATTGCCGAATTCATCATGCCGCACCCGAGTTTGAGCGAACTCTTCGGCGAGACGGTCACCTCATTGACAGGAAGAAGCATCAACGCATGACAAACCGAGTGTCATGCCACGTGAGAAAACTAGTATTGGCTTGACAGAGAGCAAACTTCATGGCTGACATCACACTTCCGCAACTTGGCGAGACCGTCACCGAGGGCACGATCACTCGTTGGTTCAAAAAAGTGGGTGACACTGTCGCTGCTGACGAACCATTGTTCGAAGTTTCAACCGACAAAGTCGATACTGAAGTGCCGTCGCCTGTCGCGGGCACACTCACCGAGATTCGAGTTAAGGAAGGCGACACCGTAGCGGTTGGCACTGTGATTGCTGTCGTTGGTGCGGCGAGTGGTGCTGTTGCGCCTGTCGCTAAGCCTGCGCCAGCGCCAGCGCCAGTTGCTCAGCCAGCGCCTGCGCCAGCGCCAGTTGCTCAGCCAGCGCCTGCGCCAGCACCAGTTGCGCAACCCGCACCGGCACCTGCTGTTGTCGCAACTGCAACGCGAACCGCGATTCCATCGAGTGCGTCCAACAAACTTCTTTCACCAGTTGTGCGTCGCCTCGTTGCTGATCACGGCATCGATGTCAATGCACTCGTCGGTACTGGTCCTGGTGGTCGTATCACGCGTGAAAATGTTTTAGATTTCATCGACAAAACTGGCTCGACACCAAAAGCAGTCTCACCGGCACCAGCTGTGGATGTCGCGCCGCCTTCAGCGCCTGCACCTACTGCCTTACAACCTGCGCCTCGAGCAGCAAAATTTACTCAAAGTTCAGAACGCGAAATAGTCGCACCACTTTCAAAAATTCGAAAATTAACTGGTGCGCACATGATCATGTCGCAAAAAGTCAGCCCCCATGCTTTCAGTGTCGTTGAAGTTGACTATGCCAACGTCGACGCAACACGTAATGCGGTCAAAGATCAATGGAAGCAGTCAGAGGGTTTCACCCTTACATATCTGCCATTTATCGCGCGAGCGATTGTTGATGCGCTTGCCGAGTTTCCAAATCTCAATGCGAGCATCGAAGGTGACAACTTGGTTGTCCACAACTATGTTGACTTGGGTGTTGCTGTTGATCTTCAATTTCAAGGTTTGCTGGTGCCAGTAGTACGCAGCGCCGACTCGAAACGTCTTCGCGCTATCGCCCGTGAAATCTTCGACCTCGCCACCCGCGCGCGTAGCCGCAAGTTGACACCTGACGAAATTCAAGGTGGGACATTTACGATTTCAAATAACGGCTCTGCAGGGTCGGTTTTGACGATGCCGATTATCAACCAACCACAAGTTGCAATCATGTCGACCGATGCGATTGTGCGCAAGCCGGTCGTTGCACAATTAGGTGATGGTTCGGAAAGCATCGCAATTCATCCTGTCGGCAACTTGGCGATGAGTTGGGATCATCGCGCGTTTGACGGTGCTTACGCCGCAGGTTTCTTGTCCAAAGTTAAACGAGTTCTTGAAACACAGGACTGGTCAGCGGAGATCTAGCGAGTGCTGC
The DNA here is from genome assembly GCA_005805045.1 of Actinomycetota bacterium. GTDB lineage: Bacteria > Actinomycetota > Acidimicrobiia > Acidimicrobiales > Ilumatobacteraceae > BACL27. The sequence goes on along the minus strand of SYNW01000049.1, from coordinate 2,605 downwards.
GCGAAAAATCAAGTCTCGCGCCTCGACTAAATGTTCGGTGGCTTGGCAGGGTGCCTTATCGCGAGGCGCTTGCAGTTCAGACAGCGATGTTCTCGCAGTCAACCAAGCAACATTTGCTGATGCTTGAGCATCCGCACGTGTTCACATACGGTTCAAGCGCTGACTTGGCGAAAAATTTGAAGTGCGACCCAAATCAAGTTGGGGCAGAACTCGTCAAAGTAAATCGCGGCGGCGATATCACCTATCACGGCCCCGGGCAATTAGTCGTATATCCGATATTGACGCTCACTGGCAAGCACGGTGTCAACGGACCAGCCGACATCCAGGCCTATGTTCGCAGTGTCGAGCAACTAGTGATTGACACACTGGTGCACCTCGGCTTGCAAAATGTCGGTCGCTTCGCCGATTATCCGGGCGTCTGGGTCGACGCACAAAGTAAAGAGCCAAAAAAGATCTGCGCAATCGGCGTGCGAGTCTCGCACGGGCGCACAATGCACGGGTTCGCGCTGAATGTTTCAACCGACTTAAGTTATATGCGCAAGCACATCGTGCCGTGTGGCATTGCTGAGTATCCAGTCACATCTCTGCGCGAATTGGGTATCGATGTGACGATGCAACAGGTTGTAGATGTTGTCTCGGTGCTCGCGGCCAAGCAGTTCACAAACGGCGAGATCGAACGTCACGATGTTGCCTGGGATGCCACGCAACAAAACAATGCTGCCATCCAACTTACTGCACGCAAACCCGAGTGGCTGCGACCGCATGTGAGTCACGGCCCAGAAGTTCTTGCCACCAAAAAAACTTTGCGCGATCTGAATCTCGTCACCGTGTGTGAAGAGGCTGGATGCCCAAATCTTTCTGAGTGTTGGGCCGATGGCACCGCAACGATGATGGTGCTTGGCGAGCGATGCACTCGCGCCTGTGGTTTTTGTTTGATCGACACCCGCAAGCCTCTCGCCCCTGATGTCAATGAACCGATTCGAGTCGCCCAAGCAGTCGCCAAAATGAAACTAGAGCACGCCGTACTGACAATGGTTGCGCGCGATGATCTTGCAGACGGCGGCATGAGTCATGTCGCACAATGCATCCGTGAGATCCGTGTAATTTCACCAAACACCCGTGTCGAGACACTTATTTCAGACGCCAAAGGCGCCGACGCATTAGAAATTTTATTCAGCGAACGCCCGGACGTTTTGAATCACAACATTGAAACTGTCGCGCGATTGCAGCGCCAAGTGCGACCATCTGCTGGTTATGCCCGAAGTCTCAGCGTTTTGGCGCGCGCAAATGCCGCGGGGCTTGTAACAAAATCTGGTTTCATGTTGGGTCTTGGCGAAACGAAAGCCGAAGTCGAGGCGACTCTGACTGATCTTGCTGCAGTTGGTGTGCAGATAGTCACAATCGGTCAATACTTGCGACCTTCGGCAGGGCATTTACCGGTTGTGCGCTGGGCTGACCCGAGTGAGTTCAATTACTACGCAAGTTTCGGTGAAAATCTCGGCATCAAACATGTCGAAGCGAGTCCGTTGACCCGATCTAGTTACCATGCGAAGCGTGCGGCTGAACAAACTCAGAATCTGCCAGTTAATGTTCAACTCGTGAGCGTGAGATCATGAGCGAGCCATTGCGCAAAATCATTCAGATAATCGATGGGCAATCGACAATCGAAGGTGGCGGGTTCAAAGTGCGTCGTCCGTTTCCGACGCAATACGTTGACTACATTGATCCGTTTTTGTTGCTCGACGAGATGGGGCCGGCTGATTATGCGCCGCGTGAAGCGGTTGGTGCGCCGTCACATCCGCATCGTGGATTTGAGACCGTCACATATTTAATGTCTGGCGCAATGGTGCACGAAGATTCGATCGGCACGCGTGCGGTCATCAAAAATGGTGGCGTGCAATGGATGACTGCTGGTTCAGGTGTGATTCATAGCGAACTGCCAACCGATGACATGCTCGCACTCGGCGGGCGGATGCACGGGTTTCAGTTGTGGGTGAATTTGAGTGCAGATCGCAAGATGATTGCGCCACGATACCAAGGTTATGAAGCCGACGAACTTGCGCAAGTCAAACTTGTCAACGGCGGACTGATCAAAGTTGTAGCGGGTGTGGTTCACGGCGCAACTGGTCCGGTTGAGACAACCAGCCCGATGACATACGCCCACGCCGTGATGAATGCAAGCGAAACCATCGACTGGGCACCTGAGGCAACGCATACGGCACTCGTGCATGTATTCGATGGTGAAGCAATTGTCAATGGCGTACGCGCTGTGAGCGGTCAGATGGTTGTGTTCGAGCGCAGTCCTGGTGCTGTCAAAATCGAGACAGATGCTTCGCCTGCATCGCAAACGCAGTTGCTGATTCTTGGTGGTGCGCCGCTGAACGAGCCTGTTGCGCGTCACGGTCCATTTGTTATGAATACGCGTCAGCAAATCGTTGACGCTGTGAACGACTATCAAAACGGAGTGTTGGTCAAGTGAGCAGTTCGATCTCGACAATTAATCCGGGTGCTTTGTATGCGGCACGACTTGCTCGCGTGCGTCAAGAAATGCAGCGCCAGTCGATTGACGCCACGCTTCTCAGCATCGGTCATGACTTGCCGTATT
>SYNW01000048.1 GCA_005805045.1 Actinomycetota bacterium | reverse complement strand
GTGTTGCGCAATGCATATCGCCTGATGGGCGTTGGTGCCGACACGCTCTATTGCGGATACGGCATTCCAACAGTCAAGGCGCTCGCCGACGAGCACATCCCAGTAGTCGGCCACGTTGGCCTCGTACCATATCGCAACTCACCATTTGGCGGAATGAAAGCCGTAGGTAAAACTGCGGCCGAAGCCTTGCGCGTCTACGAACTCACCAAGCAATATGAGGATGCGGGCGCGATTGGCGTCGAAATGGAAGTCGTGCCCGCACCAGTTGCAACCGAAATCTCAAAGCGCACAAAAATGCTGATCATCGGCATGGGCGCCGGTCTCGACTGTGACGTGCAATATCTTTTCGCCACGGACATTCTCGGCGACAACGAAGGTCACGTACCTCGTCACTCTAAGGTTTACCGCGACTTCAAGTCCGAGTACCACCGTCTGCACCGCGAATCAGTTGCTGCGTTCAAAGAATTTCGCAGCGATGTCTTGACTGGCGCCTATCCAACCGCCAAAAACGACGTCTCAATCGACAAAAAAGAGTTTGACGCGTTTCTTAAAGCAATTAAATAGCGTCGACAAGTCGCAGGGCAACTTCATTGGCCAGCAATCGCCCCGCACGAGTCAAAACTATGCGATCGTCACGTCGCTCAAGCAACTCGCTCATCTCACCAAGATCAGCATCGCTAAACGAACCGAGTGGCACGCCTTCTCGTGTGCGCACCAATAACTGCAACATCTCACGCTTGCTTGTCTGCGTATCGAGCGTCTCACTCGACGATTCTGGCGACTCGCCAGCCATGACAAGTTCGATATATCGCTCGGGCGTTCGCACATTCCACCAGCGACGGCCATCCAGATGTGCGTGTGCCGCACTGCCAAAACCTTCGTAATTACCTTGCTGCCAATACAACGAATTATGTTCACATTCATGACCCGATTTGGCCCAATTAGAAATTTCATAATTCTGCAGACCATTCGCCGATAGCAAATCATCACACAGCAAATATTTGTCGGCTTGATCATCGTCGTCGGGGTGCCGATCGGGCTGGGTTGCCAACACCGTATTCGGCTCAACCGTCAACCCATAAGCAGAAACATGGGGTGGATCTAGCGCCACGACATCGGCCAGCGTCCGCGACCAATCGTCAAGCGTCTCGCCCGCTGCGCCATAAATAATGTCGAGATTGAAAGTCGCAAAACCGGCCTCACGAACGAACGAAACAGAGCGCTTTACATTCTCGGGGTTGTGCGTGCGTCCGAGAGATTTTAAAACATGATCAACCGTCGACTGCACACCAATGCTGACCCGATTCACCCCGCCCGCACGAAACGTCTGCATCATCTTGAGCGTGATGTCGTCCGGATTGCACTCGACAGTCACTTCGGCACCTGAGGCAAGCGGTATCTCTGCCAACACACGCATCAACTCATCTGCGGGCACGAGTGTCGGTGTGCCGCCACCGATGAACACGCTCGTGGCTGGCGGCATCGCATCGGCAAGACTGCGTCTAATGTGCGTGCGCAACGCGACTAAATAATCGGTCGTCAGTTGGTGTCGATCAGTAAAAGTTGCAAACGCACAATAGTCGCATTTTTTCGCACAAAACGGAATATGAACATAGACACCAAAGCCCGGGTGCATGAAAGTTAACTTTGTGTCGTCGGCGGCACGAACAACAAGTCAAGTTCGGCTAATTTGGCGCCAACTTCATCCACTGCGATATCGAGCATCACTGCGATCGCCCGCGTGTCGTGCGCTCGCACGGTTATCACTTTGCCGTTGAAGTCTTGGCGTTGCACCTGAATCATCCGCAAGAACCGCTCGAGCATCTTGAACTCGATGCCTTCTCGAGTCGAAAGTTTGGCCACATCAATGCGCAACTTCGTCGGTGCCGACGCACCAGGTTGATTATCTTCAACTCGCATCGGGTCGCGCGGCAACAACTGGTCGATCGTGACGCCATAGAACTTCGCCAAGCGCTCGAGACGCGGCACCGAAATCGCCCGCTCACCGCGCTCGTATGCGCCGAGCACCGAGGCTTTGAATTCTTCGCGCGACTGGGTCTCTACCTCGCTCAAAGACAAGTTTTTCTGCGAGCGAATCGATCTCAGGCGCTCACCCACCATCCGCGAAAACGGAGACTGCTCGAGCATCTCGTCGTCAGATGGAGTCATATCTAGGTCAGCTTCCTTTGTTTCGGTAACTCGACATTAGAACAGCCGCGCTGATGGCCGCAGTTTCTGCGCGCAAAATCGTGTCGCCAAGCGAGACAATACTTTTACCTACAGCGATTTCTTCTTCTGTGAACCCACCTTCGGGACCAATGGCGATGGTTCGATGCGACGCATCAATTGGCGAGCCACTCGGGTCGCCGATGCATACATTTGCAATCTCGCTCAACACCGCGACATCACCAACTTTCGGCAACCACACTCGCCGCGACTGCATCGCCGCTTCGCGGGCCACAACCCGCAGTCGTTCGAGGTTCTTGTTCGCCCTCCCGGCATCCCATCGCACGACACTGCGCGTGGTCGGAGCCAGCACAATGATTTCGTCAATGCCGATCTCGGTGAGTTTCTGTACGGTCCACTCGGGCCGATCGGCTTTGACAACAGAAAACGCGACGGTCAACCGCCACTTTGGTGGGGCTTCAATGACCACATCGCTCGTCGCCTCAATGTTTGCGTCGGCGTCAACGACACACGTTCGCCATTTACCGCGACCATCTGAAATCGTCACAGCATCATGTGATTTGACCCGCAATACGCGCAACAAATGATGAGCATCGGCATCGCCCAACACTGGCGCATCGACTGAATCTACAAAAACATGTGCCGCAGAATCACGCAGCAGCGATATCACGAAAATGCCGACTTGATTTTTGATTTCAGAGAACTATCACTTGTCGACACGGCCTCACCCCGTTCTTTGGCCAATTGCAGCAACAAGTCACGCTCTTTTGACGAAAGCTTCTTCGGCACGACAACTTCGATTCGCGCACGAAGATCGCCGCGTGTTCGTCCACGACTGCGACCGCCCTGATTCAAAATTGGCACGCCGCGACCTTTGAGCACATATTCATGACCATGTTGCACACCAGGCGCCACGCTTAGCGTTTCATCTCCATCAAGTGTCGCCAACACAAGATCGACACCGAGCGCCGCCTGAGCAATCGAAACCTGCACGCTCGTCACCAAATCATTTTCTTCACGCTGGTACATCTCGTGTGGCGACACGCCGATGTGCACATACAAATCGCCCGCTGCACCGCCACGCGGTCCGACACCGCCACGACTGGTCACGCGCATCGTCTGACCTGTGGCAATGCCTGCCGGAATATCAATTTCGTGACTCTGATCTTTGGTTACTCGACCTTCACCCCGACATTTGTTGCACGGAGAGGCGATAATTTCACCCGTTCCACGACAGCGACCGCATGGCGTCGTCGTCACCATCTGTCCGAGAATGCTCTGACGCATTCGCCGAACCTGTCCCGACCCGCCACAGTCACTACAAGTCGTCGCTTTCGTGCCAGCAGCAGCACCAGAACCGTCGCAATCCTCGCAACTCACTGCCGATCTGATCGACACCGAAGTTCGACAACCGAACACTGCATCGACAAAATCAATCTCGATTTGTGTTTCCAGATCTGGTCCGCGTTGTGGGCCCGACTGTTGTCGCGTCGAACCACCAAACGGTGAGTCTCCACCAAAGAATGCATCAAAGATGCTGCCGAATCCCCCGGCACCACCGAACGGATCTCCGCCTCCGCGACCGCCACCCGAAACGCCCGCCTCACCAAATTGGTCGTAGCGTGCTCGCGAATCTTGGTCCGACAAAACTTCATAGGCTCGGCTCACGAGTTTGAATTTTTCTTCAGCATCGGCGTTGTTCGGGTTTGCATCTGGGTGCAGTTCGCGCGCCAATTTGCGATAAGCCCGTTTCAGTTCATCTTGACTTGCTCCACGCGACACGCCGAGCATCTGATAAAAATCTTGCGCCATTCGAATTAATTTTCGGTCAGACGGCGACCAAGTCGATCACTAACCAAATCAACGGTCGCTAGTGCTTGGGGATAATTCATACGCGTTGGCCCAAGCACGCCAACCGTGCCAACCGTTTCGCCGTCGGCGCGAACAGGCGCCAACACAACTGAACAAGCCGAGAGCGGCTCGACACCGTGCTCCGCACCGATCGCCACCGAGACTCCGCGATTCAGCATGTCGCGCACGAGTGTGACAACGACATACTGCTGCTCGAGCGTGTGCAACACATTGCGCACGATTTCGACCGCATCAAACGCTTCGGCCATCTGTGCCACACCACCCACATAAAAATTTTCATCGTTGCGACCGCGATCGAGTGCCGACAAGACTTTTTCACACAACACATTGATCGCATCAACAGCGCCAAGATTCGGGTCAGATCGACGGCTCGTCTTGCGATGCGCGGCAATATCCCGCAATGGCTTGGCAATCATGAGCTCGCGCAATCTTTCGTTGGCTACCAAAATCTCGTCATCTGAGATATCGCCATTGATTTCGATTTGCTCATTTTCGACAGCACCGTTTGAAAGAACTGCGACAGCCGTGACATGATGACTCGAGAGCCGCACAAGTTGCACCGAGCGCACGACGGCAATCTCGGCAGTCGGCCCAATCACAACTGATGCGTAATTGGTCAACTGCGCCAGCAACATCGAGGTGCGCTGCAAAGTTTCTTCCAGACGAAAATGCGCCGTTTCGAAAAAACTGCCGACTTTGGCTTGCTCAATCGAACCCAGCGCGCCGTTGGGCACGAGGTTGTCCACAAAAAATCGGTAGCCCTTGTCGGTCGGTATGCGACCGGCAGACGTATGTGGGTGCATCAAATAACCCTCGCGTTCAAGTGCCGCCATATCGTTGCGTACTGTCGCCGAAGAAACAGCCAAGTCACGATTGCTGGCAATATGCGCAGAACCCACCGGTTGCGCGGTGGCGATGTATTCCTCTACGACAGCCCTGAGGATTGCAGTCTTACGATCGTCCAGCATTTGTTACCTTCAGACTACCGAGCGATTGATTTCCCCGCTGATCTTGTAACGACTCAGCGCCTCGTCACGCTCTTGCGAATGATCCACCATCGGTTCTGGGTAGTGCGCAAAAAGACCGCGATCCGACTGCAGCCATGGCGCATGCACAAACTTTTCGGGCACATCGCGCAGTTCAGGTATCCACGCACGAACGTAATTCCCGTTTGGATCAAACTTCTCGCCCTGCAAAACAGGGTTGAAAACGCGAAAGTAAGGAGCCGCATCGGTGCCCGTCCCCGCAGTCCATTGCCAACCGTGATTATTGGATGCAATATCGCCATCGACTAAGTGCCGCATAAAAAACTTGGCACCCCACTGCCATGGCAAATGCAGATCTTTGACCAAAAAACTCGCAGCGATCATTCGCACCCGATTGTGCATCCAGCCCGTTGCCAACATCTGTCGCATTCCAGCATCAACAATTGGGTAGCCAGTTTTGCCGGCGCACCAAATTTCAAATCTTTGTTTTGCTTTTGCATCAGTGTCAACTTGCAAACTGTCCATTTTCGGTTGCAAATTCTTCCAAATCGTGTGCGGCTGGTGAAACAATACATCCGCATAAAACTCGCGCCAACAAAGTTCGCTGCGATAGTGATCATGGTCTGCATTGGGTTCGAGTTCTGCCAACAACTGACGTGGGTGCACCACACCGAAGCGCAAATAAACCGACATCTGACTGCAGCCGTCGCGATCCGGGTTGTTGCGCTCGGTTTTATATTTACCCAGCGCATTCTCTGCAAAATGCTCCCAGCGTTTCCACGCAGCGCTCTCGCCCACATCGGCAATCTTCGAAGTCAACGGCGGGTCGTCGGGTATCGCATCGCTCACAACACCCGGTGCGCCGTGCCAATTCACTCGTGGTTTTGAAATCGGCGCCGACCATCCATGCGCCAACCAAACTTTTGAAAACGGAGTGAACACCGAATATGGCGTCGCATCGGCTTTGCGCACCGTACCCGGCTCAACCGCGTATGGCGAACCTGCATGGTTCAACTTTGCACCG
>SYNW01000163.1 GCA_005805045.1 Actinomycetota bacterium | reverse complement strand
GCATTGGCGCGGCCGTTGCGCGAAGCGCGCGAAGTTGTTGAACACGCGGTCGAGCGTGGCGGTGATGCCAACAAATTGTTGGAAAAGATTCGCACCGAGTTGGGTGCACCCGCGACACGATTCACCGATGCGTTAGCCACCGGCAACTACGACGGCAACTTGGAAGCCAGCACCGCCGTGCGAATTGTGATGATGTTGCGTGACACGCTGGCAAGCGACCCAGTTCAGGCGTATCAGCGCAGTTCGGGCAAGATTGCCTCACCAGAAATGCTGCTCGACGATTTGACGAGTGCGTTGACGCGTGGCGTTGACGAATTGACGCGTCCCGTTGACGCGATCAAGCATCAGGCAAAGACCGTGACCGTGGGTATTTCACGAAGCGACGAAGGCTTGTTTGACCGCAAGTTGGTCAAAGCGTTGCTTGAAGCGGGAGTGGCGCGTGAGCGACTTTCGTATCGCGTGTTGAAGATCGTCGCCGATTTGGATGCGGCGGTGGGTGCCGTAACCGGGTTTACTCGATATCAAATTGAAGGCGACATCGTTGGCGGCGCGGCAACGATCACGATCATTGATCGCGGTGGAATGTCAAAGAATCTGACCTCGCGAGTTGATCGAAATTCGCAACTAGTTGGCACCAAGCGTCGGGTTGCCAGCGACCAAGAAGTGCTCGTGGCTCGTGGTCGCAGCGACAATCGCACGGTGATCATGGTCCCAGAAACAAAAGGTGGACAGACCACGGGCATCACGTTGTTGCATGTGATGTTCCAGGATCGACTGCCGGCTCCGGCGATGCGCGCGGTGCTGCAGGGTTACGACCGCCGCTATGACCGACTTGTCGACTGGGTGACAGAAACCGAAGGTGCGTTCAGGGAAGATCGATTGGCTGAAGTATCGGTTGCCGACTTGCTGATCTTGCCGATCAGCGACATGGCTGATCACTGGCGAACACGGGAATAGCGCAGATGATTGGTCTGGGTATTGATGCTGTCAGCGTACGACGATTTCGCGATGCTCTGGATCGCACGCCAAATCTGCGCACGCGAGTTTTTACGGCTGCCGAACTTGAATCATTGTCGGGTCGTGTGGATAGCGCACCAAGTTTGGCCGTGCGGTTCGCGGCGCGTGAGGCGACGATGAAGGCACTTGGTGTTGGGCTCGGGGCTTTTGATTTGCACGATGTTTCAATCCGTAATTCTGAAACTGGCGCGCCCGAATTGATCGTGACTGGTCGGGCTCTTGAAATTGCGCGAGCCCAAGGAGTGCAGAGTTGGCTTGTTTCGCTTTCGCATACCGATGACACGGCTGTGGCTGTCGTCGCGAGCAACTGAGCAATAAATTCGACGATGAATTCAATTAATCGCTGGGCGTGGGTCGAAGTCGACCTCGACGCGGTTCATCAAAATGTCGCTGAGATAGTTCGACAGGCTGGGCGTTCACAACTATGGGCCACGGTGAAAGCAAACGGCTATGGACACGGCGCGGTAGAAGTTGCGCGAACCGCGTTGAGTGCGGGCGCGAGCGGTTTGTGCGTGGCTCTGGCCGATGAGGCGCATCAATTGCGCAGGGCAAAAATTAGTGCACCGATTTTGATCGTCAGCGAGCAACCCGAAGTTGCATTCGAACAAATGTTGGGCGATGAAGTTGTAGCGACTGTTTATAACGAGGCGACGATAAATAGTTTCGCAGCCGTCGCAAAGCGTCTTGGGGTTATTGGCAAGGTACATTTAAAAGTCGATACGGGGATGCATCGCGTTGGCGTGACGGTGGCAAGCGCGATGGCTCGCGTTGAGCAAATCAGCGCGCTGCCATCGTTGCAATTAGAGGGTGTCTACACGCACTTTGCGGCTGCAGACTTGCCGAGTCACGACGAGACTGCCAAGCAACAACAACGATTCGACGACTTTGTCGCCGAACTTGAACGCAAGAGAATGCGACCAAAATATGTGCATACGTCGAATTCGGCGGCGATGTTGCGAAATTTGAATGTGGCGACCGACATTGTGCGAGTCGGCATCGCTATTTATGGCATTGCACCGAGCAATGAAACCGAAGCGGTCGCCAGTCGTCTGCGGCCGGCGATGTCGCTGCATGCTCGTGTCAGTCATGTGCAGAGGCTTGAGGCGGGCGAAGGTGTTTCATATGGTTTGCGAAAAAAACTAGACAGCGCAGCCACGATCGCCACACTGCCGCTCGGGTATGCCGATGGCGTGCCACGTCGGTTGTGGAGTGTGGGTGGTGAAGTGTTGATCGCCGGCATGCGTTGCCCGATTGTTGGTGTCGTAACGATGGATCAGTTGATGGTCAATTGCGCTGACGCAGAAATTGAAATTGGCGACCGGGCAGTTTTGCTCGGCACACAGGGCAGCGAGAAAATTTCTGCCAACCAAATTGCGACGCGGCTTGACACGATCGGCTATGAAATTGTTTGTGGCATTAGCGCGCGCGTGCCACGCGTATATGTCGAAAACAAGGTTTAGTCACGATGAAGTTTTTGCTCGGCTCATTGACCGATACACAGCGGTTTGCAGAAATTGTCGCCGCGCATGTGCGACCGCGCGACATGATCGTTTTGGCTGGCGAAATGGGTACGGGTAAGACGACATTTACGCAGAGTTTTGGTCGTGCACTTGGTGTGACCGATTTGATCACTTCGCCGACATTCAACCTGCTGCATAACTACGGTTCAGGGCGAATGTCGCTGCATCATGCCGATCTCTATCGCCTTGAGCGAACGGGTGAGCTCGAAGCTCTAGGACTCGACGAACTGCAAGACAGCGGCGGGGTGATCGCCGTCGAATGGGGAGACCTAGTTGGCGATGAACTGGGTGATGCTTTGGTGCTGCGCTTTGAGCATGCTGACGAAACGGCCGACCCTGAGGTGCGCACGGTGACCGTTGGGGCACGTGGGACTCAATGGGCGAGCCGATTTAACAAACTCAGCGAAAAATTGGTAGCCAGTTTCAAAGTATTGGCGCGAGGCTGAGGCTGATGATTATTTTGGCGATCGACACATCAACAGACGCCGTGAGCGTTGCGGTCAACAATTCGAAACAGTTGTTGGCGAGTGCCCACGTCACGAGCGATCGGCGCCATGCCGAATTGCTTGCACCAATGATCTCGAGCGTCTGTTCGCAGGCAGATATCGCGATGCGCGAAATCGATGTCATCGCCGTGGATATTGGGCCAGGTTTGTTCACTGGCATGCGCGTCGGCATTGCCTCGGCAAAAACGATCGCCCAGGTGTTGGACGTGCCAGTCGTTGGAGTTTCAAGTTTGGACATTTTGGCTCGTTCGGTGACGACGACGCAACGAGTCGTGTTGTCGACGATTGACGCCCGACGTGGCGAACTCTATTGGGCGATGTATCGCAACGACATTGGGTCGAGCATTGAAGTTAAACCGCCACGAGTTGGCAGCGTGAGCGACTGTGTCGTCGAGATCATTGACCGCGGCCAAGAAGCATTGATCGTCGGCAACGGTGCATTGCGCTATCGCCAGCAGTTGAGCGAGATGCTCGAAACGACTGGCTTGTCAATTGAATGGGCGAGTGAACAACTTGCCCAGCCGAGCGCGACGGTGCTCGCGTTGATCGCCGCCGAGTTGGCGCTGCTAGAGCAATGGCAGACCGCAACCGAGTTGCAGGCACTTTACCTGCGGGCGCCCGACGCCGAAATTAATTGGACCACTCGGGTGAATTCATGAGTATTTTAGATCGGTTCATTCGTGCCAAGACCGCCGATCATCTCGCTGATGAAAATATCGTAGATAGTCGGCAGTCGCCAGACTTGGTGATCACGCCGATGCGTCGTGCGCACATTCGCAAGATCATGCCAATCGAGCAGCAGGTTTATCCACGGCCATGGACGGCGCAAGTTTTTGTCGAGGAACTCGAACAGGTGCGCACCGGGAAGCGCCACTATTTGGTTGGCACTATCTTTGACGAACTTGTCGGTTATGGCGGGTTGCTGTATGTAGAAAATGATGCCCACGTTACGAATCTTGCTGTGCACCCAATGTGGCGCAGTCGCGGAATCGCCACTGAATTGATGCTTGATTTGGCGTGGGAGGTGAATCGTCGCGGTTGTGAGGCGATGACACTTGAAGTGCGAAACACGAACGTGTCGGCACAGCAGTTGTATCGCCGTTTTGGTTTCGTGCCTGCCGGCGTGCGCAAAAAATATTATGAGAATCGGGACGATGCCATCGTGATGTGGTGTGCCGGAGTGCAGCAACCAGAATTCACCGAGCGGTTGCGCAAAATCGAGCTGGACCGAATGTGAACGGGCCGAATGTGACGCGTGAACTCAAAATCGATGGTGCGACTGTCGTGCTCGGCATCGAGACAAGTTGTGACGAGACGGCAGCGGCACTTGTAATGGGTGGCAACGATGTCTTGTCGTCGGTTGTCGCCTCGCAGTTGGATGTGCACGCCCGCTTTGGTGGCGTGGTGCCAGAGATCGCTAGTCGCGCGCATCTTGAGGCGATAACGCCGGTGATCGATCAAGCCGTCACAAAATCTGGTTTGAGTTTTGATCGCGTGGATGCGGTGGCAGCCACCGTCGGGCCGGGTTTGGTTGGCGCGCTATTGGTTGGTGTAGCGGCGGCCAAATCTTTGGCGTTGACATTGGATGTGCCGTTCGTTGGTGTCAACCATCTGGAGGCGCATCTTTATGCGGCGATGCTAGACGACCCGAATGTCGAGTTTCCGATGTTGGTGTTGCTCGTTTCGGGTGGACACACGATGTTGGTTGAGGTGCGCAAGCCAGGTGTTTATCAAATTGTCGGTCAAACTCGCGACGACGCTGCGGGTGAAGCATTCGACAAAGTCGCGCGGTTTTTAGATTTGGGCTACCCCGGCGGACCGGCGATCGATGCTCTGGCAAAAACTGGTGACGCCGAAGCGATCGATTTTCCGCGGGCGATGTTGAACGATGGTCTTGATGTTTCGTTCAGCGGATTGAAAACCGCGGTGATCAATTATGTCCGCAAAAATAGTGGTGCCAAGACGAGTGACATAGTGGCGTCGTTTCAACGCGCGGTCGTGGATGTGCTGGTGGCCAAAACAATGCGCGCTGCCGAAAACCTCGGTGCAAACACGGTTGCGCTCGGTGGTGGAGTTGCGGCGAACTCGTTGTTGCGCAGCGAGACTGCTCGGGCATGCGAGCAAAAAGATTTTCGTCTGGTGTTACCATCACTGGCAATGTGCACCGATAATGCGGCGATGATCGCATCGGCAGGATGGCATCGCCTGCAGTTGACCGGTGAATCTGCGCTGGATGCAGGTGCGCATCCCAATTTGGGTTTGAGCGTGGCGAATTTATGAACGAAGTTGTGACTGCAAAACCGTTGCAACTTGGCGAGCGCAGCATCTGGCCACCAGTCGTGTTGGCGCCGATGGCGGGGGTGACGAATCAGCCGTTTC
>SYNW01000162.1 GCA_005805045.1 Actinomycetota bacterium | reverse complement strand
GCCATCGCCAAGACCATCATCACCATCTGATTGATCGCCAAAATAATCGAGGGCATCGCCAACTTTATACGCACGCCCCACAACACTTGGCGCTGAGTTGCACCAAAAGTAATCGCAGCCTCGACTGATTCGTTATTGACCTGGCGAATGCCGAGACTCGTGAGCCGAATGCCGGGCGGAATTGCATAGACAACGGCAGCGACGATGCCGGGCACCGGGCCGACAGAAAAAATCATCACGAACGGAATCGCGTAAACAAGATTTGGAATTGTTTGAAACGCATCAAGCACGGGCGCGATGATCGCTTCAATGCGCGGGCGACGACCGATCCAAATGCCGATCGGCAACGCGATCAGAATCGAGATCAACACGGCAACGACCGTTTGTGCGAGCGTGTCGACGGCGTCTAGCCATCTGCCCGTGAGACCGATAAACGTGACACCGCACGCGGTGAACAACGACATCTTCCAGCCGGCGACAAGAAACGAAAATGCGGCTGCGACGACGACGACCGCCTGCCAAGTGATTGTCTCGTTGAATAAAGTTTGGGCGCGCACGAGAATTTCACGCACCATGAAATCGTTAAATGGCCGAGTGACGACATTAAAAGTTGTACGAAACCATTTGAAACCAGTGTCGATCGGGTCGGCGAACGATGTGCCCCATGAAAATGGAAACTCGACCCAACCAAACAATCTGCCGAAAACTGTGACGAGCACGAGGCCGATCAGAAACATATAAAAAGTGTTGCGCTTGACTCTGATCCGCTGTGCCCCGGGCGTTGAAACCAGCGACATGCTGACGCGGTCGAGCACGAGCGCAACTGCGACAACAGCAAGGCTGACAACCAGCCCGCGACCAGGTTCAAGACGACGAACAGTTTGATTGATTTCTTGGCCGAGGCCGCCAGCGCCGACCAATGTTGCGATCACGACGATGCCGAGCGCCATCATCACCGTTTGATTGATGCCCGTAATAATCGACGGTACGGCAAGTGGCAGTTGCACTTTTGCCAGAACTTGACGCTTGGTTGCGCCGAACATTTGTGCCGCCTCAACTGCTGACCTGGGCACCTGCTGGATGCCAAGCGTCGTCAACCTCACCATTGGTGGCAACGCGTAAATCACCGTGGCAATCGCCGCAGGTGCCGGGCCGATGCCAAAAAATAAAACGATTGGGATGAGATATACGGTCGCAGGCACTGTCTGCATGCCATCCAAGATCGGGCGTAGCGCGATTTCGACGCGCGGTTTGAGCGCCGCCAAAACACCAAGTGGCACACCGATCAATACGCAAATAAAAACCGCAACTGCCATCAGCGAAATCGTGACGATGCTTTCAGACCAGACACCCACAACGCCTGGGTAAACGACGGCCAAAGCCGCGAAAGTAGCCACACCCCAGCGCCGTGTGCGTGCCACAACTGTGAACACAATTATTGCTGGCACGAACCATGGCAACCAACTGAACAACGACTCAACTTGGTCGATGCCGAACTCAACAACCGAAATGAACGGATTCAAAATGAATTCAAACAGCCAATGGTCGTTGCGATTTTTTCGAACCCATGACTGAAGATTGGTGATTGGTTCGGCAAGGCCGATGTTTAGCGAGTCAGGAAACCCGCGTGTGCCAAAAGTTTGGGCAAGAATTAATAAGACGAAAAGAGCACTGGCTCGACGTTTCATTTTTGTTCGGCTTGCAAAATATTGGCAACACTTTCGCGATTGACCACGCCAATAACTTGATTATTTGCGTCTCGCACCGTGATCGGTTCATCGCGTTCAAGCAACATCGGGATAATCGTTTCGATTTTTGCCGTTGCAGCCACCGAGCGGCTATTCGCAATTGACTGACCGGCTACAGTCACTGTCTTGATACTCAATACTTTTGCGCGCGGCACATCGTTGACAAATTCGCGCACGTATGGCGTGGCTGGCGCAGAGACGATTTCTTCGGGCGTACCGATCTGGTCGAACGAACCATCTTTCATGATCGCGATGCGGTCGCCAAGCCGAAGCGCTTCGGCGAAATCGTGCGTGATGAACACAATCGTGCGTTGCATCGTCTTTTGCAACCTGCTCAACTCGTCTTGCATCTCTTTGCGAATCAACGGGTCGAGCGCCGAGAACGGTTCGTCAAACAGTAAAATTTGTGGATCAACTGCGAGCGCGCGGGCCAGACCGACGCGCTGTTGCATACCACCCGAAAGTTGTTGCGGATAGTGATCGGCCCAACCATCTAAGCCGACCGTGTTTAAAATTTCAGTTGCACGGGCAAGACGCGTCGACTTGTCGATTTTTTGTACTTCGAGGCCATAGGCGATGTTGTCGATTACTTTGCGATGCGGAAACAAACCAAAATGTTGAAACACCATCGACATTCGACCGCGTCGCAACTGGCGAAGTTGATCTTCATCCATTGCCAAAAGGTCGTCGCCACTCAGCGAGATTTCACCCTGAGTGGGTTCAATCAATCTTGACAAGCAGCGAATCAGAGTTGACTTGCCAGAACCCGACAAGCCCATGACAACGAATGTTTCACCTGGTGAAACGCTGAACGAAACATCTCGAACCGCGACGGTTTGCTGGGTTTGTTGAAGAATCTCGGCGCGACTTGAACCACCTCTAGACAGTTCTATTGTGCGAGCGCTATCACCCGAGCCAAAAATCTTCCAGACATTGCGCAAGTCAATTGCTGGTATCTCCCCCGAACCCATTGACGAAACAATAGTGCGACTTGTCGCTAGTTCGCCAAGGCTTGCTATGGTGTTATCAGCCTCAACTGGGGCTTAAACCACGCTCATAAAAATTCAAGGGGAGAAAATGGGATTACGAAATAAGAAATTTGCCATCGGCTTAATATCGGTTGGCGCTCTGGTGCTCGGCGCCTGTGGCGGCAGCGACGGTGACAGCGCAGGCGGTACTGAGACAATCAGAATTGCACGCAACAACTGGACCGCTTCGGCGATTGAAACTGAAGTTGTCAAGCAATTGATCGAAGCCAACTTGGGCAATCCAGTTGAGATTGTCGACATCGACGAGAACGCAATGATCGCCGGTATGTCATCAGGTGATATCGATGCCAACGTCGAAGTGTGGCCATCGGGCTTCACACCTGACGAGCAAGCATTCGTTGATGACGGCTCGGTTGTCCGAATGGGCGAACTTGGCGCGATTGGCAAAATTGGTTGGTTCGTCACACCAAACGCTCTCGAGCAGTTTCCACAACTCTCATCGTGGGAAGCTTTGAAAGACCCAGCGGTTGCCAAGGCATTTGCAACAGCGGCAACTGGTTCACAGGGTCGTCTCTTGGGAATGGACCCATCGTTCTCGCAATATGAAGAACCCGTCGCTAAGAACTTAGGACTTAACTTCAAAGTTCAATACTCAGGTTCTGAAGCCGCAACTCAGGCAGAAATCATCGCAGCAACCGAAGCAGGCAAGCCAGTGATCATGTACTACTGGATGCCATCGGCGGCAGTTGGTAAGTACGGCTTGATCAACATCAAGTTGCCAGCGCCAACTGTTGACTGCGCGACAGAGACTGACAAGTGCGACGGCGACTACCCGGAAGATTTGTTGTTCAAAGTTGCTTCAGCGAAACTCGAGGCAAAAGATGCCAAGGTTTTCAATTTCTTCAAGAAGTTCAAGTTCACAACTGAAGATCAGTTGTCGACCTTGGGACCAGTTGAAATTGACGGTCGACCAGCATCAGAAATTGCTGCCGAGTGGATCGCCGCCAACGAAGCAACCTGGTCTGAGTGGTTCAAGTAAGCACAGTTCAGGTAAAAGTTAATTAGTTGTTTAATAGAAACGGCGGGCCTTCGGGCCCGCCGTTTTTAATTGTGCCTCAAGACTTCTACGATCTACAGCGACCTATTTCTTTTTATACCCGCTTGGGCACTTGGGGTTAATACCCGTCACCTTCTTGGTGGTCTTGCCTTTGACGCAGGTGATCGTTGTTTTCGTCGCTGCCTTTTTGCCACCCGTGATCGCAACTTCAGCAGACGACTGTTTGATTGCGATCGTGCCGCGCTTGATCGTGTAGGTGACATCACCGAGCTCACCCGGAACGGCAGTCGCATAATAGATGCGAAACACATTCGTCGAAACTTCGTATCCTGTCGGGTCGAGCCGCCTCAAATCTGAGCCAGAAATCTTTTGCGGTGTTGACCAGGTCAAGCCGTCGTTTGAAGTTGCAACATATAGTTTCTGCACGAGATCACCACAACCAGGGCCATCAGCCAAAACCATCAACCAGTCACCAGTTTTCGCGCGGAGAATCTCTGGGTCGACACTGATCCCATTTTCAAGTCGCCAACCTGCTTCTTTTGTAAATGTGATCCCGTCATTTGAAATATAACTGGCAAGTTTTTCGGTGCAGTTGGCGTCCGTCGGCGACTCGACGACATAGAGACGAACTTTGCCATCGGGGGTGACCACAGCATCGGGTACTCCCCACGCTAAAACTTTTT
>SYNW01000047.1 GCA_005805045.1 Actinomycetota bacterium | reverse complement strand
GTCATTGATGAACGCGATTGGTCCGCCGTCTGTGGCTTCTGGTGCAACATGGCCGATACAAAAACCCCAAGTACCGCCACTAAATCGACCATCGGTTATCAACGCACAGTCGCTGCCGCGACCAACGCCTTTCATCGCACCGGTGATTGCCAGCATCTCGCGCATCCCGGGTCCGCCTTTTGGGCCCTCGTAGCGAATCACGAGCACGGTGCCGGGTTTTATATCCCCCGACATGATTGCCGCCATTGCGCCATCTTCGCCGTCGAACACCCGGGCCTGTCCTTCAAAATGCATCTGATCTGCTGAAAGACCCGCAACCTTGACGACCGCACCGTTCGGCGCGAGTGAGCCACGCAAAATATTTAATCCGCCTTCGGCATGAATTGCATTCGACAATGGGTGAATCACTTCGCCGTCTGGCGCAGGGGGGTTCAACTCTGCCAAATTTTCAGCCATCGTCTTGCCGGTCACTGTCAGCACATCGCCATGCAACAAACCTGCATCGAGTAAATGTTTCATCACAACCGGCACGCCGCCAACACGATCAATGTCGGTCATGTGATATTTGCCGCCAGGTTTCGTGTCGGCAATGTGTGGAACCTTGGCCGCAATGCGATTGAAGTCATCCAGCGATAACGCCACGCCAGCCTCATTGGCGATTGCCAACAAGTGCAACACTGCGTTCGTGCTGCCGCCGAGTGCATTAACAATCGCAATCGCATTTTCAAATGCTTTCTTCGTCATGATGTCGCGTGGATAAATACCAAGACGCAACAAATTGACCACTGCCGCACCGGCGCGTTGCGCATCGTCATCGCGGCGCGAATCAACTGCTGGTGGCGAGGCGCTGCCTGGCAAACTCATGCCAAGTGCCTCAGCAATGCTCGACATCGTGTTGGCGGTGAACATTCCACCGCAGGCTCCTTCGCCTGGGCAGGCTTCGCGTTCGATCTCTTCGAGTTCTTGCTGCGACATCTTTCCAGCCGCACAAGCGCCGATCGCTTCGAACACGGTGGTGATGTCGATGTTCTTGCCGTTGTGCACGCCGGGCAAGGTTGAACCGTTATAGACGAAAACACTCGGCAGATTTAGTCGGGCTGCGGCCATCAACATCGCCGGAATGCTCTTGTCACAACCGGCCAAACCGACGAAGCCGTCGAAGCGTTCAGCATGCATAACGGTTTCAACGCTGTCGCAAATTACCTCGCGACTAACTAACGAAGCGCGCATGCCTTCATGACCCATGCTGATGCCGTCGCTGACCGTGATCGTGCCAAACTCAAGTGCGACACCGCCCGATTCACGCACGCCAATTTTGGCGCGTGCGGCAAGTCGCTTCAACGATATGTTGCACGGCGTTACTTCGTTCCACGACGACGCGATTGCCACTTGTGGCTTCACCCAGTCGTCATCACCAAGACCAACCGCACGCAACATCGCCCGCGAAGCCGCTTTTTGATTGCCATCAGTTACATCGCGACTACGCGGTTTTACATTTACCGGTGTGCCGTTGTCGCGAACTGCCATAGATTAAGAGACTAGTTGTTTATCTGCTTTCGAACTCTTTAGATATATTCCAAGCACAGGTATTAGGTACGCGAAATAGGTGACTACTCGAATTCTCTCTGGGTTCGCGTGCCAGCCAAACAAGCCCTTCATAAAGTCATAAAAGGTTCCGCCTTTTGCCCAGATACCACTCTCAATCGTCCAAGCCGACTCGATTAGATAACCAGTCTCTAGACCGAGTAGTTCGCTGAATTCGTGCACTGTTTTACCTGCTAAACCTGCGGCGAACATCAACAGCAGAACTGCGGTGACGTTAAAAAATGTCTTGAGATTCACGCGGCTACCGGCCTTGAACACAAAGAAGCCGATGCCAATCGCGCCAACCAGACCAATTACTCCACCGATGACCACTGATGATCCAGAAGCAGTTTCTGTCTTTGCGCTGAGCAAAAACAGCGCGGTTTCTAATCCTTCGCGTGCAACCGCGACAAATGCGATCGTCACCAGAGCAGTCTTCGATGATGATTCAACTTTGGTGCGCAGATCGGCGCTCATATTTCGAGCGTTAGCGCGCATCCAGAAAATCATTTGTGTCAGTACAAGCGTTGCCGCAAGTGCCAAGGTGCCTTCAACTGCATATTCGACCTTGCCGTTCAAGCCATCGACGAGAACGTAGACGGCAATTCCGACGACAAGACACGCGGCTATTGCAACAAATGTGCCAAGCCAAACTGATTTATTCTCATCGCGGCGATTTGTTTTGGCGAGATACGTCAACAAAATTGAAATCACGAGAGACGCCTCGAGACCCTCGCGCAACGTAATCAAAAAACTTGAACCCATCAGTGAACTCTCTGTTCTATTTAAATCAATTTGTTAGGTATACCTAACACAGATTATGTTATCCCGATGGCGTTTGTAAAAATCGCTTCTTTACGACTATTTCTGCCGCTTCGACTGCAGGATTGCCGTCACAGCTTTGCCATCAGCCTTGCCTTTTGACGACTTCATAATCGCCCCAACCAAAGCCCCGAGTGCCTTTTCTTCGCCGTCACAATATTTTTGCCAAGCGCCTGGTTCGGCTGCAATCGCCGTGTCCACCATCGCTTCGAGCGCTCCGGTATCTAGTGCCTCAAACCCACGCTTGGCGGCAATCGCTGCAACATCTCCTCCACCGGCTTCGATCAAATCAGCTAGCAAAGTCTTGGCTTGAGTCGAAGTAACTTTCGCATCTCGTTCAAGAATCGTTAGAGCCGCCAAATCTTTTGCCGGCACTTTTGGTGTTGCACCTTGCTCGGCAAATGCCTGTTGCACGTATATGACCGAGCGTCGCGGATCGCCACCGTTGCCGACAACTTGACGAACATAGTCGTCTTGTCCACGCTCGACGACGACAAACGCCGACTCGCCATCTTTATCAATGCCACAAAGTTCGGCTAATGCATTGCGTCGTGCCGCCGGCAAAACCGGCAGCGCCGCGCGAACTTGATCGATCCAAGATTGCTCGGGCACTAGCGGCACCAAGTCTGGCTCTAAGAAATATCTGTAGTCGTCGGCGTCTTCTTTGGTGCGCAAAGTTTCGGTGCGACCAGATGCATCGTCCCAGTGACGAGTTTCTTGGCGCACGGTACCGCCGCCTTCAATCAGGTCAACTTGACGCCGCGCTTCATAGTCAATTGCGCGGCCCACTGCTCGAATCGAGTTGACATTTTTGATTTCACATCTTGTGCCAAATGGTGTGCCGGGCTTATGCACCGAAACGTTGACGTCACAGCGCATCGAGCCTTCCTCCATTTTTGCATCGCTCGCGCCGACGGCCAGCAAAATCGCGCGCAACTCGGCCACATATTGTCGGGCTTGTTCAGAAGTTCGAATATCTGGCCGTGAAACAATTTCGACGAGCGGCACCCCGGCGCGATTGAAATCAATCAGCGAATAATCACTGCCGTGAATTCGACCCGAAGAACCACCAAAGTGCGTCGACTTGCCGGTGTCTTCTTCAAGGTGAGCGCGTTCGATGCCGATGCGCACCTCGCCTGGCAACATTAAAAACCCGTCAATGTTCAGCGGATGATCGTATTGCGTTATTTGATAGGCCTTCGGCAGGTCTGGATAAAAATAATTCTTGCGATGAAAAGTGCAAGGTTGAACTTTGCAATTCAACGCCAAGCCAATTCGCATTGCAAGTTCTACGGCATGTTTGTTGAGAACTGGCAATGCGCCGGGCAAACCCAGAGTTACTGGGTCAATGTTTGTGTTCGGTTCGTCGCCGAAACGATTCGCGCTCGCGCTGAACATTTTTGTCTTGGTTGCCAACTCGACATGCACTTCGAGACCGACGACAAGTTGCCAACCATTCGGCAATACTGCATCGTCGCTCACGATGCACGCTCGAGTTCTGCTGCAACTTTGAACATTGCCTGCTCGCCCATTGTCGTTGCCAACACTTGAATACCCACGGGCATCGAATCGGCACCAACACCAAAGGGAACGCTCATTGCGGGGTGCCCCGCCAAATTGGTTGGAATCGTGAACACATCGCACAAATACATCGCCAATGGATTGTCTGTCTTTGAGCCGAACTTGAATGCCGTAGACGGTGATGTCGGCGTCAAGATCGTGTCGACATCTTTATACGCGCGCGCAAAATCATCCGAAATAAGTCGACGAACTTTCAGCGCCTTGCCGTAATAGGCGTCGTAATAACCAGCCGACAACGCATAGGTGCCGAGCATGATGCGTCGTTTGACTTCTTCACCAAAACCCGCTTCGCGAGTTGCTGCATACATCGCGTTGAGATCTGTGGCTTCGACACGGTTTCCGTAGCGCACGCCGTCGTAGCGCGCAAGATTGCTGCTTGCCTCGGCAGGTGCAATCAAATAGTAAGCAGTCAGGCAATATTGCAGCGACGGCAGTTTGACATCGACGATTGTCGCCCCGGCCTTGCGCAACGCGTCGAACGCGGCTTCAAGTCGCGCGAGTACGTCGGGCTCGCAACCTTCGGGCAAATCGGTGACGCGACCAATTCGCATTCCCTTGACGCCATGTTCGAGTACCGATACGAGCGAAGGCGCCGATTGCGGAATTGAGGTTGAATCCATCGGGTCGTGACCCGAGATGACCTCAAGTAAAGTTGCGGCGTCACGCACATCGCTTGTGAACGGGCCAATCTGATCGAGACTGCTGGCAAACGCGACAAGACCGTAGCGCGAAACGGTGCCGTATGTCGGCTTGACACCAACGACGCCACAAAGCGCAGCAGGTTGACGAATACTTCCGCCGGTGTCGCTACCCAAAGATGCCGCGGCAAAACCGGCGCTGACTGCGGCTGCACTGCCACCACTCGACCCGCCTGGCACGCGTGAAATGTCAAGCGGGTTTTTCGTCGGACCGAACGCCGAGTTCTCGGTGCTCGAACCCATCGCGAACTCGTCAAGATTCGTTTTGCCGACGACTACCGCACCGGCCTGACGCAACTTTGTAACGACCGTCGCGTCGTAAGGCGGTTTCCAACCTTGCAATATTTTTGAAGAGCACGTCGTCTCAACTCCGCGCGTGCACATGTTGTCTTTGAGCGCAATCGGTACACCAGCCAAGGCACCGACTTTTTTGCCGGCCTTGACATCGTCGTCGATTTTTGCCGCAGTTTCGCGCGCCTGATCCGCCGTCACCAAGTTGAAGGCATGAATCTCGCTTTCGCGCGCTTTAATGCGACCAAGATGTTCTTCGACCACGGCGCTTGCGGTGAACGAACCATTCGTTACGCCTGCAACGATCTCAACAAGTTTTTGCATCACCTAAACGTCGAATCCGATTGTCGGTGGCACGCGAAAGCGACCGCTCTCGGCTGCGGGGGCCTGATCCAATACTTCTTGGCGATCCAGAGATTTCGCCTCGACGTCTTGGCGCATCACATTTTTTAGTGGATACGGTTGCGTCATCGGCTCGACATCCGAAAGGTCAAGAGCATCGATGTCGCGAAAATGTTCGAGCATCCCGGCCAACTGCGAGGTCATTTTCTCTGCTTGGTCTGGCGAGAGGCTCAACCTCGCAAGTCGTGAAACTTTGACTACTGTTTCTTTCGAAATTTGCTCTGGCACGGCACCAATTCTATTAGCCGAGCCACTCTAGATACACAAGAGATGGTAGATGGTCCCGCTTTCGGGTCGCATTGAGGGCAGATTCAAACCATCAAGTTCAAGTTGTTTACCCGTGAATTCGCCAACATCATGACTTGCCGCGAAATTCGGTTCAATAGTCGAAACACGATATTTGCGTTCTGCGTCAAGACCAGGCAATCGCAACACTCGCGCATCGCCTTCGTGTTCTTTGGACAACTGCGCGACCGAAATTATTGCTTCGGTTCGATCTAATGCGTAGACGCCGTGGCTAATCTGCGATGAGCTTTCGCAATCAAATCGCACGGCGTCGCCCGAGTGCAACAACTCGCGATGCTTTTTGTGCCACGCAACAATCTGGCTAATCGACTTCAATTCGCCGTCGCTGCATTTGCTCAGATCGAGTTCGAGACCCAAGTAACCAAAGACGGATGAAAGTCCGCGAAAATCTAAAGAGTGAACTCGCCCTGTCGTGTGGGCTTTTTCTGCACCAATATGTGCGCCCATTACTTCATTCGGAATGAACATCGACGCCCCGCGCTGAATTATCTGACGTCGATATGGGTCGATGCAGTCGCTCGTCCACACTCGATCAGTGTGGCGCAAGATTTCGTGGTCAATTCTTCCGCCACCCGATGAGCAACTCTCAATTTCAATGTGTGGATGTGCCGCTCGTAGTTGATCAATCAGTCTGTACAGGGCCAGAGTTTGTTCGTGCGTGCCGGCGGCGCCACCGTGCAGTGTGGCTTGCACATGCGGCCGGTTCATATCCCATTTGACAAACGAAATTTCGTTTTTGCTGAGCAGCATGTCGAGTTTCGTAAATACATATTGATATGCGGGTTGATGCGCCAGGTTCAACACAAGTTGATTTCGCGATCGCACTGGCTCATAATCTCGCGAGACGAGAGCCCAATCTGGGTGTGCCCGAAACAAATCGCTGTCCTCATTGACCATTTCAGGCTCAATCCAAATGCCAAAGTCCATGCCCAAGTTTTGAACGTGAGAAATCAGCGGCGCCAAACCATTCGGATATATCTCAGCCGAAACCCACCAGTCGCCCAAACTCGACTTGTCGTTTCTTCGTTTGCCGAACCAGCCGTCGTCCAAAACGAACCGTTCGACGCCGACACTTGCGGCCAGATCAGCGAGTTGTTTCAACTTTGCTTCGTCGTGATCGAAATAGACGGCTTCCCAAGTGTTCAACAGCACCTTGCGCG
>SYNW01000046.1 GCA_005805045.1 Actinomycetota bacterium | reverse complement strand
GTCGTTTGACGACCGATACCCGACGCTGCGCCCGTAACTACGACGCGTTTGTCGCGATACGTCGCGTGCTGGTTCATGACCTCAAAACCCTACACGAGCATGAAACTTACTGACACCGCCCTGGTGGGCGTTGAGGGACTTGAACCCCCGACCCTCTCCTTGTAAGAGAGATGCTCTAGCCAACTGAGCTAAACGCCCAAACTCTGAAAATTTCTTGCGAGCCTCTCAGCGAATGAAACTCTTAGTGTATTGGGTTTTCTTTACTTTGTATCGACAACTAAAAATGCTTCAGCAGTTCGGCCCGTTGGCAACCCGCCCGCCTGAGCGATCATCTCACCCCAACCACGCATCCGCGCCGGCAAGCCCGCAGGGTCGGTGTGCTGACTGTGATGACACAGCAGGGCTGCAATCTTTCTATCCAAGACGTCTGTCGTATCGACAAAGTGTTTTGGATTTGGGCCGGCCATAATCCAAGTTTCAGGCACGGCATGCGGTGCCAGACCGCGCTCACCAAGCAATTCAGGAAAAGCGAACTCGTTGCGCGCATCAGGATAAATAGCGCACATCGTTGCTTCTCCAGTTGCCAGATGGTCAGGGTGGCTTGCATAAATTCGCGAGTAGTTTCGCTCAGCAGACTGAGTCAATACACGATCTGGTTTGACTATGCGTATGACAGCGCTGATTTCGCGGCGCAAATCGAGATCGGCGACAAGCGCGCCGTCTGGAAACCCGAGCCAGTGCAATTCGGTGACTCCGAGCATCTTGGCTGCATCGGTCTGCTCGAGTCGACGCATCTGCGCAACCTGTTCGCGCGTGACCGTGTTGTCAGAACCACCTGCCTCACCGTCGGTCACGAGACAATAAACGACCTCATTGCCCTCTGCGATCCAATTTGCAATCGTGCCGCCTGCACCAAAATCGACATCGTCCGGATGCGCCACAACCACCAAAATTTTCATCTGTGCTCAGATTAGGTCTCGGCGCTCGGCTTTTGCGAGGCGTCCTGCCACGATGCCAAGGACAACAGCAGTTGCAGTCGCACCAAGCACACCGAGCCCAACAACTTGTTCATAAATTGAGTCAGCAAGTGTCGCATCGACACCAATCAACGCAACTGTCAGTGCGGCAGCCGCGGCCAAACCAACCGCCAGCGCTTCAGAAACAGAAATATTTGAAGTTTTTCGCATCACTGCAAGCACCCCACCGATGCCGATTGTTTTTCCGATCACGATTGCGACCATCGTGACAACTATTAAATTCGCAGGTGCGCCCTCAGGTATTCGCAAAGGTATCAGCGTGTGCAAAAAAACGAACGCCGGCAAGAAAATTGCCGAGACATAAGGATGAATCGCTTCTTCAGTTCGCTCGGCCACCGACGGATTATCAGGATCGAAATGCGGTACGACAAAACCAACCGCAAAAGCCCCAAGTGACGGGTGCATGCCCGCTTTTAACATCAACCACACCACAAGAGCGGTCGTAATCAGCGTGTACAACACACCAAAATTAAATTTACGAATCGACCAAGCAAACAATGTGACGACGATGACAACTGCCGCAATGAATAAAAGTTTTGGATTCTGACCAGTTGTCACCAGCGCCAATACTCCGCCAAGATCGTCAAGCACGGCCACGGTCAGCAACAACACGCGCAACTCACGGCGAAAACCACCGAGTGCCGCGACTGCAGATGCCAATGCGATATCCGTGGCGACGACTGCAACCCAACCGTCGCGCGCCGCCTCGGGCGCAAACGAAACAAAAATCAAGGCCGGCACCGCCATACCACCCACCGTTGCCAAGAGCGCGACTTTCAAAGTCGAGCCGGAGAGAGTGCCGCTTGCAAATTCGCGACGCAGTTCGAGACCGATCAACAAAAAGAAGCCACCGATCGCAATCTTGCTGACCAACTCGGTAAAGCTGTTGTGCACATAAAAATCATCGAAAGTCGCCGACAGCACGCCGAGCACGGCAGCCCCAAAAATTAGACCAGCGGCGCGCACCTCAAGCGCGACGAACCGCTCGAGAAACCCAACAGGGTTATACGCCTTGCGCGTCATCTCAACAGATTACTAGCCAGATGGTGGCTAGTTTTATTGGGCGCGAACTTGGCGAACGCTAACGAGCAGTTCGGGCGTCGCAGCGATGATTGGTGTGCGACGCTGGCCATGTTCGTGCACGACCAGATTTCGATCTTGATGTTCGACGATGTGCGCGCCGGCTTCTTGACAGATCAGAGCACTCGCCAGGTAGTCCCAAACGCCATGCTGGTTGAAATCAATCCACGCATCCAGCACGCCGTCAGCAACCAAACAGATGTCGAGTGCCGCCGCGCCAAGCGCACGAAATTGACCCCACTTTGGTCGCTGTTTTGGAATGCCCGAAATACCAACGATCGCCTCGCGCAACTCAACGCATTTACTTGGGCGCATCGCAACACCATTATGAAACGCACCGCCGCCAGCAGTCGCCCAATAATGGTCATGTCCGTTCGCCTGGTTTACGACGAGCCCCGCGCGCATGCCATTTTTGTCGATTGCACACAAAGCAGTTGCGAACCATGGCACGCCACGGCTGGCATTTGTCGACCCATCAAGAGGATCGACCACGACGCAAAGATCATCATCGCCGAACACGCCGGTGATTTCACTCTCTTCCGACAGAACCGCAACACCAGCGCTCTTCAACACTTCGAGCGCCGCGCCATCGGCCCGCAAATCAACTGAATATTGCGTGTCACGCAGGCCAGATAGCGACCAGTCGCTGTTCGCCCGCAACACAACGCCAACCGCGTCGGCCGTCTCGTTGAGCACAGCCAAGATTTCTTGATTTGAACTTGCTCTTGTTAGTCGCGACACGAAATTCCTCTCACATCACACTAATTGCCCGAACCGTTTGCCGAGTTGTTTTTAACAGGCATCGACGTTGTGCCTGATGCACTTTCGTGACTATTTCGGCTGTCGTCAAAGCCCTAGTCTTAATAGAGTGAAATCAGCATTGCGCAGCCTGATTGACGAGTCGGTAACGATCATCCGCGAAGTCGCTGCAGAGTTCGAACGCCCGGTGATGTTGTTCTCGGGTGGCAAAGATTCAGTCGTGATGTTGCACCTCGCCGTGCGCGCATTCAGCCCCGCTCGTGTGCCGTTTCCGGTGATGCACATCGACACGGGCCACAACTTTGCCGAGGTCATCGAATTTCGTGACCGCGCAGTGCGCGACCTCGACGTGAAACTCATCGTTGGCTCGGTGCAAGCTTCTATCGACTCGGGACGCGTGCAGGACGCAACAGGTCCACGCGCAAGTCGCAACCCGTTGCAAACCGTGACGCTGCTCGACTCGATCAAAGAACATAAATTTGACGCCGTGTTCGGTGGTGCTCGGCGCGACGAAGAACGCGCACGTGCCAAAGAGCGCGTCTACTCGCACCGCGATGCTTTCGGTCAGTGGGACCCCAAAACTCAAAGGCCTGAACTGTGGGGAATATATAACGGTCGCCACAAACCAGGCGAACATTTTCGCATTTTTCCAATCTCAAACTGGACCGAACTAGATATCTGGAGGTTCATCAGCGACTACAACATCGACCTTCCGAGCATTTACTACGCACATCGTCGCCAAGTGTTTCGCCGCGACAACATGTGGATGGCAGTTTCACCATTCCTAAAACCAGAAAGTGACGAAACTGTGAGCGAAGAACTCGTGCGCTTTCGCACTGTTGGCGACGCCACTTGCACTGCAGCCATTGAATCTTCAGCCACAACGATTGAGCAAGTCATCGCTGAAACTTCGGTTGCTCGCATCACCGAGCGTGGCGCCACCCGTGCCGACGATCGAATTTCAGATGCCGGCATGGAAGATCGCAAGAAGTTGGGTTACTTCTGATGCAACGCCTGCACTTCGCCACCGTCGGCTCAGTTGATGACGGAAAATCAACTTTGATCGGTCGCCTACTCTACGACTCAAAGAGCATCTTCGAAGACCAACTTGAACATATCGAACAGGTCAGCAAGCGCCGTGGTGATGACTATGTCGACTTGTCGCTACTCACCGATGGCCTTCGAGCAGAACGCGAACAAGGCATCACAATCGATGTCGCCTATCGATACTTTGCTACTCCAAAACGCAGTTTCATAATCGCCGACTGCCCTGGCCATATTCAATACACGCGCAACATGATCACTGGCGCTTCGAATGCGGATCTGGCGATCGTGCTGGTTGATGCCCGCACAGGCGTCGTCGAACAGACTCGACGCCATAGTTTGCTCGTCTCACTGCTGGGCGTGCCCCATTTGGTGATCTGCGTCAACAAAATGGATCTTGTCGACTATGACGCTGAAGCATTTAACAAAATTCGTCAAGAGTTCGAAACTTTTGCCTCGCGCCTCGACTTGCGTGATGTAACTTTCTTGCCAATCAGCGCGCTCGCTGGCGACAACGTCGTCAGTCGTTCGGCCAACATGCCGTGGTTCGAAGGCTCGACGCTGTTGCACCACCTCGAAAATGTCTACACAGCCAGCGACGAAAACCGAATTGACACACGATTTCCTGTGCAGTTTGTCATTCGTCCCCAACGAGCCGACAACCCCGACTATCGCGGATACGCAGGACGCGTTGCTGGTGGTGTATTGCGCGTCGGCGACGATATCAAGGTTCTGCCATCGGGTCTGACCAGCACAATCACGGGTATCGACTCACCCGACGGCCCGATGACCCAAGCCGAACCAGGCCAAGCCGTGACTATTTTGCTCGCCGACGATTTGTCAATCACTCGCGGCGACATGATTTGTCGCCCCCACAACAGGCCAAGATCCTCGCAAGAACTTGAAGCGATGCTGTGCTGGATGGATGACGCCGCGCCGTTGCAACTCGACAAGATTTATTCGCTCAAACACACCACGAAACTTGCCCGCGGCAAAATTTCTAATATCCTTTATCGATTAGATATTTCAAACCTGCATCGTGAAACAGGCATCAACGAATTGAAATTCAACGAAATCGGTCGCGTCACACTGCATACCACCAGCCCATTATTCTTTGACGATTATCACCAGAATCGCACTACTGGTTCGTTTATTTTGATCGACGAATCATCGGGTCAAACTGCAGCAGCAGGCATGTTGCTTTCGCCCCGCTCATAAACTTCCTGCGCCTAAACTTATAGCCACACATGAGAATAGACAATGACTAAACCTGTCTGGCATGAACCACTAATCAGTCGCACTCAGCGCTGGAACAAGCACGGTCTTTCCGGCGCAACAGTCTGGCTGACAGGTCTGTCTGGTTCAGGAAAATCAACCATCGCCAACGAACTTGCCCGCGAACTACTGAATACGAGTCGACTCGCCTACGTTCTTGACGCCGACAACCTGCGCCACGGCCTCAATGCTGGGCTTGGCTTTAGCGACACCGATCGTGCTGAAAACATTCGTCGTGTCGCCGAGGTTGCATGTCTTTTCGCCGATAGTGGCATCGTCGCCATCGTGCCGATCATTTCGCCGTTCATCGCATCGCGCGATCACGCCAGAAAAATTCACGACGACAACCAGTTGCCTTTTATCGAAGTGCACGTTGCCACATCCATTGAAGAGTGCGAACGGCGCGACACAAAGGGCCTGTACAGCAAAGTCCGCAGCGGCGAAATGACCGGTCTCAGCGGTGTCGACAGCGTTTACGAACCGCCAAAGTCGCCCGAAGTAACAGTCGGCGCAAACGGCGAGTCGCTCGAACAATCGGTCGCCACGATCATGACAAAGTTGTTGACGAAAGCCGGCAAATGAAATCAAAAGCATCAACATGGTGAGCGAAAGAGACTTTCCTTTGAAGCCGTATGCGGGCTTTCTGCTCGTCGCGCCAAAATTGAAAATCATGTATTGCCCGACGACAAAAGTTGCCTGTAGCAGCATCAAGATGTTGCTCGCCAAAGCCAGCGGTAGTTACGACCAATCGCGCCTCGATCGTTTGATCAGCCCGCACATGGCACGCTCGCAAACGATCCATGAACTCGGCGTCAGTGGTCTGACCAAACTCATTGACATGAACGCCAAACAAATCGACGAAATCCTGAATTCGCCAGATTGGCTGCGCGTTTATGCCACTCGCGACCCACTTAGTCGTGCCTACTCGGCTTGGGAGAACCGCATTTTTTCTCGCGCTCCGGGCACGCCTGACAACGCAATC
>SYNW01000045.1 GCA_005805045.1 Actinomycetota bacterium | reverse complement strand
AGTGATTCTCTCGTCGTTAACCACGATGAGATTATTTCTCGCCAGAGTCTGCCAACTGCTCAGTCTGATACTCGAGTGTCAGCGCATCAATAACTGGATCTAAATTACCCGCCAATACTTCTTGCAGTTGATGCAATGTGAACCCAATGCGGTGATCGGTCACTCGGCTGTCTTTAAAGTTGTAAGTGCGAATTTTTTCGCCACGCCCACCACCACCGACCTGCGCCTTTCGTTCTGCCGAGGCTCGCGCCTGTAGTTCTTCTTCTTGTCGCTTTAGCAACCGCGCCCGCAAAACTTGCATTGCCCGCAAACGATTTTGCAACTGACTTCTCTCGTCTTGCATCGCCACGACAACACCGCTTGGTCGATGCGTGATTCGCACCGCAGAGTCGGTTGTGTTGACACCTTGACCGCCAGGACCACTGGCTCGATAAACGTCGATCTGCAAATCTTTTTCGTCGATATGCAGCTCAACCTCTTCAGCCTCAGGCAGAACCATGACTGTCGCCGAACTTGTGTGAATTCGCCCCTGGTTTTCAGTCGCCGGCACTCGCTGCACACGATGCGGCCCACCCTCGAACCGCATTCGCGTCCACGCGGTCTCACCCTTGAAAATCATCACAACCTGATTGATGCCGCCTTTTGGCGAAAGATCCAGCGATAGAACCTCGACGCTCCAGTTGTTGCGTGCCGCATATGCCTTGTACATGTCGAACAAGTCGCTGGCGAACAGGTTTGCCTCTTCGCCACCTTCAGCACCGCGAATTTCAACGATGATGTTCTTGCCCGCGTTCAGGTCAGGCGGCAACAACAAAACCTTCAACTCGTCTTCGAGTTTTGCAATCATCGCCGTTGCCGAATTCAACTCGGTTTGCAATTGATCGCGCTCGGCACCACTCGCACCAGCGATCAACTCGCGCGCAGCATCAGCATTGCCCGCCGCAGTTCGATATTTGCGGATGCACTCGACAAGTGGTGTCATCTGTTTATATTTTCGCGACACCTCACGCAATCTGTTTTGATCTTGAAGAACTTCGGGCGTGGCCATACTCGACTCAAGATCCAAGAAATCTCTCTCAATACTTTCGAGTCGTTGAAGCACGGTGATCAGACTATGGCATCAAAGTTGATGTCGCGCTGGCGCGGTCAACACGTCAACGCCAACAAATCGCGCCGGTCGTTGCATTAGCCGTGCGACTCGCTCGATTGCAGGCACAATGTCGCGCGTCGGCATTGCAAAAATCAACTCAGCCGCGCCGTTAATCTGTCCCCGCGCATCAGCGCCAAACGAAACTACATCTGGGTCAACGCCCACGCTGAAAACCACGACCATTTTTTCGCCTTTCGTCGACACACCAAATGCGCAACATGGCACCGTGTCCTTCAAATTCGTGCGCGGCAACGGCGGTTGTGCGGATTGCAGAAACTCGGCGCCGACGAGTTGTGGCGACCGACAGACATAATCACGCAACATTCGTTCGCGCGCCAACTGATTCAACGGATGAACCCCCGCCCCCACAACACGACGCGCCGCAACCTCGGCAATCACTTTGCGCAGACTCTCGGTCGTCGCAGTTTGACCGTGCAGCAGTTTAAAAGTCTCGCGATCATGTGCACCCACGCCGATTTCTAGTTCACTCTCGCCCGAGCCGACCGAGTGCACCACTCGACATACTTCAAGCCCACAAACTTCACCGGCTACGACACCGTGTTCACGCACAACCTCGGCGCCAGCCGACTTAATGAACTCAGCAAACATTTCATCGGCGATGCCCACTTCAAGTTTTTCGACCTGTGTCGGCATCGTAAGTTGCGCCGTACCCGACGAATCAACGGCAAAAACTTCGATTGCAAATTCAAAATAGGTCGCGATGCGTGCCAAATCACCGGCATTTTCATCCGTAAAAAGTTTCAGTGCAGTGGCGTTGTTGCGCAAAGCCCAGATCAACGCCGGACCAAGACTGCGCTCGTGTCGGCTAGTTACGAGAACCCATGCCACATTGTCAGTAACAAGACCGACTGCCTGCCCGAACTCGCTCACTTCGCTTTCAACATGAGCACCCGCAATTGCCCGCAGACGCATTTGCGCCATACGCGACGCATGAGATGAATCGCCCGCTCTAGTCGCCATGACGCAACGAAAACTTACGAGGTCGGTTGTTTGGCGATTTCGGCGAGGAACTCGTCGTTGTTCTTGAAAGTCTTCAAACGATCAATCAACAACTCGAGCCCCGGCGCGGCACTACCTTCGGCGGCAAGACCACTCAACACGCGACGCAACTTCCAGACCATCTGCAACTGCTGACGATTGAACAACAATTCTTCGTGGCGCGTGCTCGATGCATCCACATCGATCGCCGGATAAACGCGTCGCTCGGCAAGTTTGCGATCCAGTCGCAACTCCATGTTGCCTGTGCCCTTGAACTCTTCGAAAATTGCGTCGTCCATACGGCTATTCGTTTCAACGAGTGCAGTCGCCAAAATTGTCAAACTGCCACCCTCCTCAATATTGCGTGCCGCACCAAAAAATTTCTTTGGTGGATACAGCGCGCCAGCATCAATACCACCCGACATAACACGACCGGTCGTCGGCGCTGCAAGGTTGTAGGCGCGCGACAAACGAGTTATTCCATCGAGAATTATCACGACATCTTCACCCATTTCAACCATACGCTTGGCTTTTTCGATCACCAATTCGGCAACATGTGTGTGCTCTTCAGAAGGTCGATCAAAAGTCGATGAAACTACCTCGCCCTTCACGGTGCGTCGCATGTCGGTAACTTCTTCAGGTCGCTCGTCGATCAACAACACGATCAGTTTCACTTCTGGGTGATTCTTTTCGATCGAAGTTGCGATCGTCTTCATCACGGTGGTCTTGCCGGCCTTCGGCGGCGACACGATGATGCCGCGCTGACCCTTGCCGATCGGCGAAATCAAGTCGATGATTCGGGCCGTCATGTTGGCCGGGTCACTGGCAGTCGAGAGTTCTAACTTCTCATCAGGAAACAACGGCGTGAGATCTTCGAACTTCGGCCGTACTTTCATCTTGTCCGCATCAACACCGTTGATCGTGCGAATGTCGATCATGCCCGGGTTCTTCTCGTTTCGCCCAGCAGGACGGCACATTCCGGTTACATGGTCACCTTTGCGCAAGTTAAATTGACGTGTCAGGCGAACCGACACATAGGCATCACCAGGCGAGGCCAGGTATCCGCTCACGCGCAAAAAGCCATAGCCCTCGTCGCGCAAATCTAAATAGCCTGCGACTTCAACCGGATCATTACTAATCGGCTCGTTCTGGTCCGGCACTTCGTTCAATTCGTAACGATCGTCACCCTGTGGGCCTTCGTCACGCGAGTTTCTAAAACCACCGGGTCCACGACGGCGTCGACGGTTGCGATTGCGACCGCCACCATCCTGGTCGTTGTAGTTGCGCTGAAAATTGCGGTCGTTACGCGGACCGCGATCATTGCGATCATTACGGTCGTTACGCGGACCACGATCGTTGCGATCATTGCGGTCGTTGCGATCATTCGCGCGAGAATCACTTTGGTCGCTGACTCTGCGCGCATCAGGCGCAATCGGCGTGCCTTCATGCTCGGCTAGTTCAATTTCCCACTCGGCGAGTGGCTGCCCGTCTGCACCCAGCGCCGGGCCATCTGACTTCTTGGCACTCGGCACAACTGGCTTGGCGGGTGCAACTGGCTTGGCGGGCGCAGTCTGTTCAAGTATCAATTCAATAATCTCTTCTTTTTTCGCACGCGCTGCCGACTTCACGCCGAGCGCCTTTGCGATCGCAACAAGCTGTTCACGATCTTTCGCTTCAAGTGCCGATTGTCCAAGGGCTTCACTAGCCACAATGCCTT
Organism: Actinomycetota bacterium; assembly: GCA_005805045.1. Lineage (GTDB taxonomy): Bacteria > Actinomycetota > Acidimicrobiia > Acidimicrobiales > Ilumatobacteraceae > BACL27. The sequence continues at coordinate 11,923 of SYNW01000045.1, read as the reverse complement.
CTTTCAGGGAAACAGAATTTTTGTCACCCAACTTGCCGCTAAAACTCAATATGCAGGAGCACAAATCAGATTGCGTTGAAATGCGTCTGCCACGAATTGGCGGCGACTTACTCGGGATTCCGAGCGAGACAAGACTAGCCGAATATCAACTCAATGACAACAATGATGCTACTTACGGCACCCAGCAACAAACGCCTGCACCGCCTGCAAATCGTTGGCCAATGAAACACTGCGCTCGGGGCGACTCATCAGGTCGGCGAGATGCTCGGGCATAACTGGCATCTGCCCGGTCGCCCGTCGCACCGCATCGGGAAACTTCGCGGGGTGTGCAGTGGCCAGCGTAATCATCGGCATATTTTTTGGAAAATCAACGCCCGCACTTTGACGCGCCGCCGACAACCCCACCGCCGTATGTGGGTCAATCAACATCCCTGACTGTTGATACACATCTTGCATCGTGGCCAAAGTTTGTTCGTCGTTACAGCGTCGACCAACGAACACCCCTGAAATCCATTTTTGATAAACACTCGCGGCTACATCAAGTTTCCCTATGGCGCGAAAATTAGTCAATTGCATGGCTGTCGCCAGACCGTCGCGGTTGTTCATTTCAAAAAGCAGTCGCTCGAAATTCGACGACACCTGAATATCCATGCTCGGACTCAAAGTCGGCACTACCTCGTTGGCGATCATTTTCTTCGACTCAAAAAATCGGGTCAAAATGTCGTTCGTGTTAGACGCGACGACAAAACCGTCAATTGAAACGCCTACCTGCTTGGCAATCCAGCCTGCCAAGACATTGCCGAAGTTTCCTGTCGGCACGCTGAAAACGGCCGAACGCCCAAGTTTCTCGGTGGCAGTTATGTAATAGACGACCTGAGCCATCACCCGCACCCAGTTGATCGAATTCACCGCCGATAGTTGATTGGCGTCGCGAAACTTCTGATCGTTGAACATCGCCTTGACCAAATCTTGACAGTCATCAAATGTGCCATCAATCGCCACGGCATGAACGTTCGGCGACATAACTGTCGTCATCTGCCGGCGCTGCACATCACTGACACGATTATTTGGGTACAGCATCACAAGATCGACGTTGCGACACGAAGCCACACCATCAAACGCCGCGCCACCCGTGTCGCCACTGGTCGCACCGACAATCATCACGCGTTCGTTACGTTGCGTCAGAACATGATCAAACAACTTGCCAACAAGTTGAAGCGCCACATCCTTGAACGCCAATGTCGGGCCGTGAAACAATTCAAGTAGATATTCGTTTGGCCCGATCTCAACTAGTGGCGCCACCTCGGGGTGACGAAACGTCGAATAGGCATCCACGCAAAGTTGCTCAAAAACTTGCTGATCAATTTCATCGCCGACGAACGGCGCCATAATGCTTGCCGCACGGTTCGCATAATTGGCAATTGGAGTCCTATCTAGTGTTGGCCAAGTCTCGGGCACATACAGCCCACCATCTCGTGCCAAACCAGCGAGCAGCACGTCACAAAAACCAATCTTTGCTGCTTGACCTCGTGTCGAAATATATTGCATCGTTACGAATTGGCAACAACGCGCAACAACGCACCCACATGCTTCACGACGTCCTGCGACTTGAACTCGCTCAAACAATTTTGCACCGCCGCCTCGTTCGCATCGTGGGTCAAAAACACCAATCGCGCATCTTCGCCGATGCCATCTTGTTCGGCGGCACGAATGCTCACGCCGTTGCGCGCAAACACGCCGGTCACGGCGTGCAACACACCCGGCTTGTCGGTCACTTCAAGTCCGATCATGTATTCGCAGTTCACCGCGCTCATCTCTTGCAACTTCGTCGTTTTGAATGCGCCAAGCAGTGCGTGCGTACCCTTACGCAAGTTAATCGCCGCATCAATCACATCACCAAGAACGGCCGATGCGGTCGGCTCGCCACCGGCGCCTCGTCCATAGAACATCAACGAACCCGACGACTCGCCGTCAACCAACACGGCATTGAAACTTTCACGCACGGCTGCAAGCGGATTGTTCAACGCCACGAGTGCCGGGTGCACGCGAACCGAGACCATCGATGTTGTGGCATCAAGTTCGGCGACACCAAGCAATTTCACCGCATAACCAAACTTGCGGGCGATAGATATATCAGCAGCAGTCAGTTTGCTGATGCCCTCGACGAAGACATCTTCGGCGCGCACCGTTGTGCCAAACGCAATGCTGGCGATAATTGCAATTTTGGCAGCCGCATCATGGCCTTCGACATCGGCAGTTGGGTCGGCTTCGGCAAAACCAAGTTGCTGCGCCTCTGCAAGTGCCACCGAATAATCGGCGCCAACCTCGCTCATTTTGGTCAAAATAAAATTCGTCGTGCCGTTGACGATGCCCATCACCCGCAAAATCGGTTCGCCTCGCAAACTTTCACGCAGCGGTCGAATCAGCGGAATGCCGCCGCACACGGCAGCCTCGAACAACAAATCGGTTGACGCTGCGTCAGCCGCAGCGAAAAGTTCGGCGCCATGTTTTGCCAACAACGCTTTGTTCGCCGTCACAACCGGCTTGCGCTTGCCCAAAGATACAGAAATTAGTTTCAACGCCGGTTCAATGCCGCCCATCAATTCGACAACCAGGTCGACATCGTCAGCCTGCACAACGGCGTGGGGGTCGCCAACCAACACTGCACCCTTTGGCAATTTGTGCTTCTTGGTCGTGTCGCGCACGCAAACTTTTGTCACTTCAAGTCGCACGCCACTGCGCGCCAAAATCTGGTCTGCTTGTTGCGTGACGAGTTTGACGAACGCCGAGCCAACTACACCATGACCAAGCACGCCAAGCCGAACAACCTGTGTTTTGGGCTGCGAGACCATATTTATACGCTATCTGCGATGTCGAGATCAACGAGATCAGCAAATGTTTCGCGACGCACAACAACTCGAGCAACTCCATCGCGCACGAACACAACAGGCGGGCGCGTAACTTTGTTGTAGTTCGACCCCATGCTGTGACCGTAAGCGCCGGTTACTGGTGTGGCCAACACATCACCAACTGCATAACCGCTCGGCAACATCGCATCGTTGATCAATACATCGCCACTCTCACAATGTTTGCCGACAACTCGCGCATGCTCGGTGCGGTCTGCCTCGGCACGCGCCGGCAGAAATGCTTCGTAGCCAGAGTCATACAAAACTGGTCGCGGGTTGTCGCTCATGCCACCATCGACTGCGACATAAGTGCGTATCCCGGGCAAATGCTTGATCGAACCAATTTGATACAGCGTCACCGCCGCGCTCGCCACAATCGCCCGACCCGGCTCAACAAAAACTTTCGTCGGCTTGCGCAACTTCGCCGTCGCCACGGCCAACGACTGCGCCCATTGCGTGATCGTCGGCGCATGTTCAGTTTCGATATATGCCACACCGAGTCCACCGCCCAAAGTCAGTTCTTCAACTTCAAGTTGATTGGCAAAATCAACCATGATCTCGGCAGCCTGCGCGAAGTTTTCTGCCGCGAACACATTTGATCCGATATGACAATGAATGCCCACAAATTCGACGCTCACCGATGATCTCACGCGATCGACCGCGCGTTGCGCGTCGCCATTGCGCAGGTTAAAGCCAAATTTCGAGTCATCTTGACCTGTCGAAACAAATTCGTGCGTATGAACCGCCACACCGGGCGTAATTCGCAGTTGAATCCGCGCACGCTTCGCACCCTTTGCACCGATCGCCTGCAATGCATCCAGCCGATCTAGTTCATCAAAATTGTCGACGACGATGTGCTGCACGCCAGCATCAAGCGCCATCTTCAATTCGTCAGTCGACTTGTTGTTGCCGTGCATCACGCACGCTGAACCAGGCACACCAGCATTCAACGCGACAAACAACTCGCCACCCGTGGCGACATCTAGCAACAAACCTTCTTCGTGCGCCAAACGCGCCATCGCCCCGCACAAAAATGCTTTGGTCGCATAGACAACTCGCTGCCTACCAAATGCGCGAACAGCCTCTTGGCAACGCGCACGCAAATGCGACTCGTCATACACAAATGTCGGAGTACCAAATTTTTCGGCAATCGCAACCAAGTCGCATCCGCCAATTTCAAGATGCCCGAGTGCGCTCGTTGTAGCCGAATCGGGCAACAGATGTTTGGCGACGCGACTCACATCTGCTCCGGCGCTTCAATGCCCAATACGCCAAGACCCGTCTGCATCACACGCGCCGTCAGATCGCAGAGCATCAACCGGCTGTTGCGCTCAGAATCGGTGTCTGCTTTCAACACTGGGCACTGCTCATAAAACGACGAGAAACTTGCCGCCAAGTCGTATAGATACGTGCACAACCGATGCGGGCTGTATTTGTCGATCGTGTCCCACAACGCCGAATCAAACTGCAACACGCGCATCGCCAAAACACGCTCGGCAGCGTGAGCAATGGTTGGCGAGAAATTTCGCACACCCGCACGCTCAATGTTGGCGCGACGAAAAATACTGCATATCCGCGCGTGCGCATATTGCAGGTACGGCGCCGTGTTGCCGTCGAACGAGAGCATTCGATCCCAATCAAATGTGTAGTCCTTGATTCGATCAGTCGAAAGATCTGCGTACTTCACGGCACCAAGGCCGACGATGCGGGCGATGTTTGCTTTGGCCGCATCCGACAACTCTGGGTTTTTTTCACTAACTGCTGCTGCTGCTCGTTCGACGGATTCGGTCAACAGTGCATCGAGTTTCACGGTGTCGCCACTTCGTGTCTTCAACATTTTTTTATCGGCGCCAAGAACATTGCCGAACGAAACATGCACCATTTCTCGCGGAGCCTGCAACCAGCCGGCTTGCTTGGCCACTGCTGACACCATCTGCAAATGTTGCGCCTGTGGTGCACCGACGACATACAGCAACAAGTCTGCGTTGAGTCTTTCGACGCGATCAATCACGCACGCCAAGTCGCTAGTCGCATAGTTGTATCCGCCGTCAGTTTTACGAATGATCAGTGGCAGCGGTTGATTCTCGCGATTCATGAAACCTTCGGCAAATACGACTTCAGCCCCATCGCTTGTCGTCAACATTTTCAATTTGCCCAGCCGTTCGACAACTTGAGGTAACAACTTGTTATACGCACTTTCACCCATCACGTCAGTGTCTTCGAGCAGCACGCCGAGCGTGCGATAAATCATCTGAAAATATCTCGTACTTTCGGCAACGAGAAGTTTCCAGAGTCGCAGTGTTTCTTTGTCGCCATTTTGCAACAACACGACTCGTGCCCTTGACCGTGCCTGAAAATCCTCTGATTCGTCGAACTTTTTTCGCGCACTGCGATAAAACGAATCTAAGTCACCGACAGATAGTTCGTTGGCAGAGTGTGTCTCACCAGAATCGACCAAATGTTCGATCAACATGCCAAACGGTGTTCCCCAGTCGCCAACATGGTTTTCGCGCACGACCGTATTGCCGACAAACGTCAACATCCGCACGAGCGCGTCACCAATCACCGTCGATCGCAAATGTCCAACATGCATCTCTTTGGCCACATTCGGCGCCGAATAATCAATCACGATTTTGCGTGGCTTAGTCGCATTACGCACACCGAGTTTCTCGCTCGCACTCGACGACATCAGTTCACGCGACAAAAATTCGTTCTGAAAAGTCAAATTAATGAACCCCGGCCCCGCCACTTGGGCGTCGCTACAAATATCTTTGAGATCGGCAACTTCAAGCACCTTGGCTGCAACATCGCGCGGTGTCAATCCCATCGCCTTGGCAAGGGCGATCGAACCGTTTACTTGGGCATCGGCGCGATCGCTCGCCCGCACCGCCGTGTCAATGCCAACTGCCGCCGCCCCGCCAACCTTGGCAAAGGCCGCCGCGATGCGCTGCTCAACATAAACGATCGGATCTGCCACCCTTTCATTGTTGCCGAGATCGCCCAACAAAACGCGCCGTATTTAGCGACGCTATTTCTTACGCCGAATTACCGCTCGGGGCAAGCGCGAATGGCCTCGACAATCAGACTAAATGCCGCATCTGAATCAATAGTCTCGAGCACCTTCGTGTTGGCCTTGGCACGCGAAACCACGTGTCGATCATCAATCACGGTCATGCCCCGCGTGATCGCACCGTCAATCTCGACGGCAACATGCCTTTCGCTTGACCCAAAAAACTGCGGATGCGTCAATGCCAGTACAGCGCAGACATCGTGTAGCGGAGCCCCTTCGAAGTCGTCATGCAGTGACTTATACATCTTGCTGAAAAATTCGAGCAGCCCCGCCAACTGCGGGCCAACAACTGCGTGCGCACTTCGCACCATCTCAATTCGCGCAGGCGTCGCCATGATCTGGTGCGTCAAATGCAAACCACTCATCACAATCTTCGCACCCGAATCAAAAACTGCCGACGCCGCCTCTGGGTCGCACCAAATATTAAATTCAGCGGTCGCTGTACGATTGCCAAATCTGCCGCCACCCATCAAAGAAATTCCAGAAATTTTCTCGACGAGATCTGGCGCCACCCGCAACGCCAACGCAATGTTCGTCAACGGCCCAGTCGGCACGAGCCACACGCCGGGGTTCGCCCGCACAGTATCAATAATGAAATGCACGGCATCGGTGCCGTCAGCAGGTCGTGATGGCGCCGAAAAATTTGCGCCGTCCATTCCGCTTTCACCGTGAATATATGCCGCATGAATCGGCTCAGCAACTAAGGGCCGACCAGCACCAGAGTGCAACGGTGTAATCGAACCACAAAGGTCAAGAACTATCCGCGCATTTTTGGTTGTTAGATCAAGCGGTGCGTTTCCCGCCACGGTCGTCACACCCAAAACTTCGGCAAACTTCGACGCGACGATTATCGCGAAAGCATCGTCATGCCCCGGATCACAATCCAACAAAACTTTTACCCGGGTTGCCATTAGTTGCCGAACCTCGAGTTGCTGGTCACCAAAATTTAGGCAACTGGATGGTGACATGCCACGAACTGGCCAGGCGTCACTTCACGCAATTGTGGTTCTTGGTCAGCACAAAGCGCCGACGCCGCCGCACAGCGAGTTCTGAACCGACAGCCCGACGGTGGGTTCATCGGTGATGGCGGCTCGCCCTGCAACAATTCGGTCGCTCTTTGTCGCGTTGGGTCAGCGATCGGCACCGAATTGAGTAATGCTTTCGTGTAATGATGCGCGGGCTTGGCGTACAAAACTTCTGGCGCCGCTACTTCGCAGATCTTGCCCAAATACATCACCATCACGCGATTGCTCACCGCTTTAACAACGGCTAAGTCGTGAGAAATGAAAATCATCGTCAGACCGAAGCGGTCTTTCATGTCTTGCAGCAAATTCAAAATCTGCGCTTGAATACTCACGTCTAGCGCGCTCACAGGCTCGTCACAGATCAACATTCGCGGGTCGAGCGCAAGTGCCCGCGCGATGCTGATGCGCTGACATTGACCGCCCGAAAACTCGTAAGACCGACGATTCAAAACGAGTTCGGGTTCAAGCCCGACATTATTCAGCAAAGTGTTAATCCGTTCGTCGCGCTCGGCTCTTGTGCCACGGTCCCAAATCTCAAGAGGCTCATCAATCAACTGATGCACCGTCATTCGCGGGTCAAGCGACGAAATCGGATCTTGAAAGATCATCTGCATCGAAGTTCGCGCCGATCGAAGGTTCTCTTTTGGCAGTTGTGTTAGATCAGTGCCATCAAATACAACCTCGCCAGAATTCGGTGGTGGTAATTGCAAAACCGCGCGCGCCAAAGTCGTTTTACCGCAGCCGGACTCGCCGACGATCGCCAAAGTTTCGCCCTTGATCACATCGAAACTCAACCCTGAAACAGCCTTCACGATTTTGTCTTTGGAAATTCGAAATTCAACGGTCAAATCTCGCGCGGTCAACACCGCATCAACGGTGTTGCGCAAGTGGGCTGTACCCGAGCCGGCCATTACAACGCCTCTCCAATCGGAAACCAACATCGGTAGAGATGCCCATCGGGATCTCGTTTCAACTCTGGGTGCTCTTCGTGACACTTTTCTTTTGCAAATTTGCAGCGTGGCGCAAAACTGCAACCAGCGCCACGATCGGTTGGGTTTGGAAGTCGACCTTCGATCACATCGAGGCGCGTACCTGATTTGTGATCAATTTTTGGGATTGACTCGAGAAGCGCCTTGGTATACGGCATTCGCATATCTGCAAACAGTTTCGTTGTCGGTGCATATTCGACGATCTCACCCGCATACATAACCGCCACATAGTCGGTGTTGCCCGCTACGACACCCAAGTCATGGGTAACCAGAACCATCGACATCTTCAGGTCTTCGCGCAGTTCACGCAACAATTGCAAAATCTGCGCTTGCACCGTCACATCAAGTGCAGTTGTCGGCTCATCTGCGAAAAGAAGTTTCGGATTGCATGCGATCGCGATTGCAATCATCACACGCTGACGCATACCACCTGACAATTGATATGGAAACGACTTCATAACCGCCGCAGCATTTGGAATGCGCACCAACTCAAGCAATTCTTTGCTTCGTGCCAAAGCATCGGCTTTGCTCATACCGAGTCGCAAACGCAAACCCTCAGAGAGTTGCGAGCCGATCCTGCGCACCGGGTTCAAAGCCGTCATCGGATCTTGAAAAATCATCGCCATGCCCGAGCCAAACAGGTCACGCACTTGCTCTTTAGTCATTGCGGTCAACTCGTGCCCGTCGAACACGACCGTGCCCGAGCGCTTGACATTGCTGCCCTGTAGCAAACCCATCGCGGCACGACACATCACTGTCTTGCCGCTACCAGATTCACCAACGATGCCAACGCTCATGCCCGCAGGTATCTCGATATCAACACCACGCACGGCCTCAAGCGAACCACGGGGTGTGTCGAAATTGATCGACATATCTTTAACACTCAATAGTGAACTCATACCTTCGCCTCACGACTATCGAGTTTTGAGCGCACGACGTCGCCAAGGTGGTTTGTCGAAATTACAGTCAACGCCAGAAAAACCAATGGCACATACAAGACATGTGGTGCATATTCAAGGTCGTTGCGACCGCGCGCGATCATGCCGCCCCAACTCGCCCCATCAGGTATGCCCACCCCCAGAATTGACAACGATGCTTCAGCGATAATTACAACACCCACCGCCAAAAACGCAACAGCAATCAATGCCGGCAAAACATTAGGCACGATGTGTTTCAGAATGATCTTTGAATCTTTCATGCCCATGCTGCGCGCTGCGGTCACGAATTCACGACCAGCCCACGACAACGTCGCACCGCGCGCGATTCGACCCAAAATCGGAATCAGCACAATGGTCAACGACATAACCAACACCATCACTCGGCGCCAAGTTGGCACCGCTTGATTGATGTCAACATTCGTCGCCAGAACCGAAACGAGTGCAAGTGCCAAAACCAAGTTCGGCACCGAAAGACCAACGTTAAAAATCGTCACCATAACTGTGTCGATTTTGCCGCGAAGATACGCCGAGAAAATACCCAAGATGCTGCCAATCAAGCCGCCTAAACCGACTGAAGCAATTGCGATAAAAATCGATATGCGCGTGCCGGCGACGACTGAGGCGAGCATGTCATACCCGTTGCTGTCTGTGCCCAAAATATGCCCACTTGAAAACAAGCCGACTTCAAGGTCATTTTCGTATACGAAACTCCACGGCTTGAACGGCAACAACCAACCGAACAGAACAAAGAACAGCATCAACCCGAGCCAGCCAAACGCAAACCAAGTTGGTTTCGTGAACTTAGGCATTGACCCTCCGATCTCGAGTACGCGGATCAATAAAGCCTGAAGATATGTCAACAACCAAGTTGAAGAACACGTAGAACAACGCGATCACCGCGACCGTTGACTGCATCGCTACATATTGTCTGCCTGCAATTGCCGCAAAAACCTCAAAACCCACGCCGTATGTCGCAAAAATACTCTCTATCACGATTGCCCCACCGATCAAACCGCCCATGCTTAATGCCGCCGAAGTCATCAATGTCACGCTTGACGGACGTAACACATGGCGCCACAGAATCCGGCGATCACTCAAACCTTTCGACGCTGCCATGGTCACATAATCTTCACGCAGGGCGGCGATCATGTCGGCCCGCAAGAGGCGCGTGTAGGTCGTGATTAATCCAACGCTCAAACTGATCACGGGCATGATCATGTATTTGAAATGCTCCCAGACTCCGTCTGCAAGTGGCGCGTACCCCAAAGTTGGCAACCACGCAAGTTTTACACCAATAAAAATTATGAGCAACAAGGCAATCGCAAAATTCGGTATCGACGACAACGCGAACAGCGAATTGCTGATTATCTTGTCAGCCCGACGACCCGCGCGATATGCAGACAACACACCCAGAGGTATGGCGATAGACAAGGCTAAAATTTGGGTGTAAACCATCAACAGCAACGACCGTGGCATCGCAGCTTTCAGGTGATCTGAGACATTTTCAGTTCCACCAGAGAAATAGATCTTGCCGAAGTCGCCTTGCACAAAATTGCCGAGCCATTGCAAGTAGTAGCCGATCGGTCCCTTGTCAAAGCCCAGTTCGGTCCGCAAAATGACGCGTTCTTCTTCGCTGGCAACTGGCAGCAAGATCGTCGCAAGATCAACCGGTATTAATCGCAGCAACAACGACACGCCGAAGGTGACAAGCAAAAGCACAACTAATAGTTGTCCGAGTCTCTGTAACCAAAAACTGATCCTTAACACTGGTTGCCTCGTTTTTAAATGTCTCTAGTTACGGCTCAGGGCAGGCTAGACGAGAACCCATCAAGTCGGCAAATAAACAAAGGGTGATTGCGCAAATGCACAACCACCCTTTGTCAAATTAACTACGAATTACTTTGTTGACCAGACACCTGTCCAGTCGATACCGAAGTTTGTGATCAAACGACGTTGACCACCCGCAGCAAGACCCAACTCTCCAACACCGCCGAGCTTGTTATATGTCACTGTGTATGACAAGAACGCGATGTTTGCAATGTGTGCCTCCTTCTGCAACTGTTCGGTCGCCTGCATGTACAACTTCTTCGCCTTTGCCTTGTTCGGCTCGGCGCGCGCTGCAAACATCAAATTCTCGCTCACTTCATCTTTGAATGATGAAAGGTTCAAGATGCTGTAGAAGATCTGCAGACCGGCCAAGGCTGGTGAGAGTTTGGCTGCACCACGCAAGAAGTGCGTTGGATTGCCACCTGATGTGTCGCTGACCAAGAACGGCAAACTAAATGCGGTTCCTGTTCCTTCCATCAACAGCAACGGCAATAGCTGGAACTGCATCGGGAAGGCTTTTTGAATGGCTTCTGCTGTTGTTACTGACAACAGGTTGACCTTCATTCCGGCTGCTTCAGCCATACTTTTCAGCAACTGCGCGTTGGCAGTCGAGTCTGCTGACGCACTGACATAAGGAAGGCTGAATTCGAGCGCCTTGCCTGTCTCTGCCGTGTATGCAGCAGTAAATTCTTTAGCCTTCTTCAGGTCAAAACCCGCATAGCCCTTCGGGTTGTGCATGATGTTGTTCGGCCCAACGATCGAATCTGGAACAGTGCCTAAACCTTTTTGACGAACCTTCAACCACAGGGCGCGATCTAGCGAGTGCGAGAACGCAAGACGTGCATTCTTGTTGCTGAACGGTGCGATCTTGTGGTTCAACCAAATTGTTGGGTAGTAGTCAGTCGGTGAAGTGATAGTCGTCAGATTCTTGTTTTTTTGCAAGGCAAGAATCTGCTTGGCTTCTGAAGCCGCCGAGAACATTACTGCTGCAAGCGAACCACTCTTCACACCGCTAACGCGTGGTGCTGCATCTGGCAAGAATGTAAATGTGATGCCGTCAAGGTATGGCAACGCACCACCCTTGGCATCTTTACGCCAGTAGTTGTCATTCTTCGCAACAACCAATTCAGTCAACTTGTGCGAAACATATTTGAACGCACCAGTACCT
>SYNW01000044.1 GCA_005805045.1 Actinomycetota bacterium | reverse complement strand
TCTCGTCCAAGCGACTTGTTCTTTTGTCGTTCACTCATATTTTTGTTTCTTGACTTGCTAATTGATCGTCGCAGCAATCATTGCGTAGCCGCAGGCACTGCGACGCAGCAAATATCGATTGCTCCAGCAATCATTGCGTAGCCGCAGGCACTGCGACGCAGCAAATATCGATTGCTCCAGCAATCATTGCGTAGCCATTGCCACGCGATCGTCGCCTTCTGGGTCGCGCCACGAACGACCCGCGGGCTCGACAATCACGCGTTGCAACGCCGAATCGGTGAATGTAAACGGAGACTCAACGCCACGAATCACCGATGAGCCTCGTAGATAACCAACGGTCATACCAAATACGCCGAAAAACACAGGCACGGTTGCTGGTATTGCACCAGAACCAACAGGTAAATCGTCGTAATACAAATTGACTTCACCCTTGAACCGACCAGTCGATTTGAATTCGACGCGCAGCGTGTGCACGCCAACTGGCACATCAACTTCTGCCGACACCGAGAAATAGTAGAGATCCAAAAAGTTGTGCACATAATGCAGCCGTTTATCTTTGACATACACGGCGTATCCGCCGGCGCCACTGCCCTGCGCAATGATCGCACCCTCAACACCAGACGGGGGCACATTCACTTCGGCCAAAATCTCGAACGACCGATTTCGCAAATTTGGCGCCACTAACGGAGGTATCGCACCAATGCCTGGTCGATATTCGTAGCGCTCTTGTCGATATCGCTTGTCGCCAAATCGTCCAGGCTGATTGTTGAGCGGCAAAATTTGTTGCTTATCTGCAAGCTCCCACCACAGCGCAATCATCTCTCGCAATTTTTCAGGATGCGCACGCGCTAAATCATTTGTCTCCGCGATGTCTTTTTCGACGTGATACAGCTCCCACTGTTCGACATCAAAACTTATATTTGGGTCTGATCCGTCGTAAGTTGGCACACCTGGCAAACCTGGCAACTGATGAAATACGACGGCTTTCCACCCGTCGTGATACAGCGCGCGTGAACCGAGCATCTCGTAACACTGCGTCACATGCTTGCTTGGCGTTTTGGCGTCACTCAGCGTGTGCGCAAAACTCACGCCTTCAATTGGTTGCTGTTCGACACCGGCAATGTGTGTCGGCGGTTCGATGCCTATCAGTTCGAGCAATGTCGGCATCACATCCACCGAGTGCAAATATTGCGTACGAACTTCGTTTTTGGTGGTGAGTTTCTTCGGCCAGTGCACGATCAACGGGTCGGTCACACCGCCTTCGTGGGTTTCACGCTTCCATCGCTTAAAAGGCGTGTTGCCCGCCCACGCCCAACCCCACGGATAGTGATTGTGTGCATCGGGTGTGCCGAGCAGATCAATTCGCTTGATGTTTTCTTCAAGATTTTCGGGCATGAAATTGAAATAAAACATTTCGTTGAACGAACCTTTCGGTCCGCCTTCAGAACTTGCGCCGTTGTCACTCATCACGAGCACAATCGTGTTGTCGAGTTCATCCATCGACTCGATGCGCTTGATCACCCTGCCAACCTGTGCATCGGTGTGGGTCAAGAAGCCTGCATAAACTTCCATCATTCGCGCATAAAGCTTCTTTTCATCAGCACTCAGACTCGCCCACTCTGGCACCCAATGCGGACGCTCACTCAAAACTGTGTCGCTCGGTAACAAACCAGACTTTTTCTGTCGCGCAAAAACCTCTTCGCGCCACGCGTCCCATCCATGATCAAACTTGCCGCGATACGCATCGATAAAACTCTTCGGCGCCTGATGCGGTGCGTGACATGCCCCGGGCGCGAACCACATGAAAAAAGGTTTCTCAGGGTGAGCCGCTCGCAGATCGTTGATGAACAATTCCGCTTTGTCGGCTAAATCTTCGGTGATGTGATAGCCCTGCTCGGGTGAGCGCGGTGGGTCGACTTGATGATTGTCGTAAACCAAATCTGGGTGATATTGATCGGTCTCGCCACCAAGAAAACCATAGAAGCGCTCGAACCCGCGACCAAGGGGCCATCGCTCGCGTGTCGAACCCATTTGGTTTTCGCCTTGCGGTGAGAGGTGCCACTTGCCAAGCAGATACGTCGCATATCCGTTACGCACCAAAATTTCAGAAATCATTCCGGCGCTCGCCGGCATAATCGAGTTGTATCCGGGAAACCCAGAAACGATGTCGGCAACTCGCCCCATGCCGACGCTGTGCGGGTTGCGACCCGTCAGCAATGCAGCGCGCGTCGGTGAGCAAAGTGCGGTCGTGTGATAGTTGCTGTAGCGCAAACCGTTGCTCGCGAGTTCGTCGAAAGTTGGCGTGGCAATGTCAGAGCCGTAACAACCAAACTGTGCATAGCCGACATCGTCGAGCAATACGACGAGAATGTTTGGTGCACCAGCGGGCGCGGTTGGTAGCGGCGGCCACCACGATATTGAGTCGTCAAATGTCCGACCAATCTTGCCCTTGAACTCGTTTTTCACGCGAACCCCCAGCACCAAAAATTAGCCGTTACATGCTCACCGTTTCGCATCAGCAAATTGCTTGAACCCGCCAC
>SYNW01000005.1 GCA_005805045.1 Actinomycetota bacterium | reverse complement strand
CCACACGGCCAGCACGATCGATGTCAAGCGTGATTTATCTGACTTGACCGAGTTGGTTGAAATCGACAAAGACGGCGTGTTCATGTTGCATCCTGGTGAATTTGTTTTGGGGTCGACGCTCGAGCGCATTGCGATTTCCAACGATTTGGTTGCTCGCGTCGAAGGCAAGAGTTCGCTCGGTCGGTTAGGTCTTTTGATTCACTCGACCGCTGGTTTTATCGACGCCGGCTTTGACGGTCATATCACACTTGAACTTTCAAATGTCGCGAATCTGCCGATCACGATTTATCCGGCAATGAAAATCGGACAAGTAAGTTTCATGACGATGACGACACCAGCCGACAAGCCCTATGGTTCGGGCGCTAGTGGCTCAAAATATCAGGGTCAGCGTGGCCCGACACCGAGCCGCTATTTCGAAAACTTCAAATAGTTAACTGAAACTTGTTGTGCTTGCCGCAACGTTGGCTGCCGCAAGGGGTGCATTCTGATTGGCAATTGATCGCTCGCCATTTTCGATGGCGTCGAGCAGGTGAATTGCAATGTCACCAACTTTGATTTCAGATTCGTCTTTGCCGGCGCCTTTGACGCCGTCGTCAAGCATGATGTAGCAAAACGGGCATGCAGTCGCGACGCGGGTTGCACCAGTGGCGATCGCTTCGCTCGCTCGCTCGTCGTTGACTTTGGTGCCGATGTCTTCTTCCATCCACATTCTTGCACCGCCCGCACCACAGCACATTCCCTTGGTGCCGTTGCGTGGCATCTCGACTATTTCGATGCCTTTGATCGAGCCGACTACTTTTCGCGGCGCAACATATACATCGTTGTGTCGACCCAGATAGCACGAGTCGTGATACGTGATGCGCTCTTCGAGCGAGGCGTTGCTGACATCGAGCGTGCCGGCTTCGATTAGGTCTTCGAGCAATTGCGAGTGGTGAATCACTTCGTAGTTGCCACCCAATTGTGGGTATTCGTTTTTGAGCGTGTTGAAGCAGTGTGGACACTGAGTGATAATTTTGCGCACGCCCATCGTGTTGAGCATCTCGACGTTGGGCATCGCCAACATCTGGAACAAATATTCGTTGCCGCTGCGCCGCGCACTGTCACCGGTGCACATTTCGCTTGGCCCGAGAATCGCCACGTCGATGCCTGCTCGCTTGAGCAACTTGGCCATCGATTGGGTGACTTTTTTGTTCTTGTCGTCGAAGCTGCCGGCACAACCGACCCAGTACAGGTATTCGCTTTTCAACGGTGCACCCGGGTCGAGAATTTCGACGTCCAAATCTTTTGCCCATTCACCACGATCGGTCTGGCTCATGCCCCACGGATTGCCTTGGTTTTCCATCGCGCGATAGGCGTTGCCAAGTTGTGCCGGAAAGTTGCTCTCCATTAGCGACAAATATCGACGCATATCGAGAATTTTGTCGAGAATTTCGATGTTTACCGGGCAAATCTCATCGCAGGCCTTGCAACTTGTGCACGCCCAAATTTCTTCGGCGGTGATTCGTTCAAAGAGTGAGTTGGCGTTGATCTTTATTTCGCCATCTGCACTCAATGGTGCTGAAACCTTGCCACCAGGTGCGTGACTCGCGGTGGCGGCCATGACTTCACCGCTCTTGAGGACAATTTCACGCGGGTCGAGTGGCTTGCCTGTGGCATGTGCCGGGCAGACACTGGTGCAACGACCGCACATCGTGCATGCGTCAAGATCCAGCAGTTGCTTCCATGTAAATTCTTCGATCACGTTCACACCGAACGACTCGAGCGAAGTCTCGGTGAGATTTGGCATCGCCTTCATTGCACCTTTTGGACGTTCGCGATCTTTGAGATACATGTTGAGCGGCGAAGTGAACATGTGGCGCAGCATCGTGATTGGCAAAATCGCCAAGAAAACGATGAAAGTCAAAACGTGGGCGACCCACCAGCCCTGGTGCCAAGTTGTCAATGTCGATGCGCTTGCTCCGTTGACGAGTTGTGCGAGTGGGTAACCCACGACGCTCCACTTTTCGTAGTCAAGATTGACGCCTGCGGCTTGGCCCTGGGCGATGCGAAACATCTCAGCGCCAAAACCTGTTACACCGATTGCCAATAACACACCAAGAATTAGTGCGTGTTCTGGTTTTGTTTTGATGCGAATGCGATACGGGCGTTGCACGTAGCGACGCAAAATTGCCCACACGACACCGCCAGTAAACACGACACCAGCGACATCGCCGACAAGTGCGTAGCCGCGGTAAACATCGCCATGTAGAAACTTCAGCGCTTCAGGCATTTGGTGGTCGATCTCAAGCACGGTTGTAACGCCTAGCAACACCAAGAAACCGAAATAAATCATCGAATGCATTAAGCCGGCGGCGCTATCGCGCAAAAGTGTGCGCATGTAAACACCCGAGCGATAGTCAGCCAATCGACGCTTGACATTTTTTGGTGTTGTTTTTCGTTTATCTGGTGCGCCACGTTCCCAGTTTCGAATGCGATCAGCAAACCGTAACGAACCCCAGATCAACATCATCGGGATCACCGTGTAGAACACAGCGACTAATGCCGTCGGTATGCCGCCAAAAACTTCGCGGTGAATTGGCGAGGTACTTTTCCAACCTGTTAGTTGCGGCACGATTCCCGAAATCAATGCAAAAGTTCCGATGCCAACACCAAAGGCGATCGACAATTGATATGGCTTGAAACGTTTTTTTACCGCAGTTTCAGTTGTCATATTTTTTGAGCACCTCTGATTCTTGACTGGTACTCAGACTAGTTTTTTTAGCCCAAATACGCGCGATCCAGATCGCGAATGCGCAATGAAAGCGAACCCAACAACTTGTGTGTAAGTGCAGGCACTTTGTCGGTTAGGCGCAAAAAGTTGCCCCGGCTAATTACGAGTAATTGGCACTCGGTATCGCAGACAACCGTGGCGGTGCGCGGTCCGTGGTCGAGAAGTGAGAGTTCGCCAACTACCGAGCCCGTGCCGAGCGAGGCTACTTTTTTGCCACTGCGCTTGACGGTGGCCTTGCCGCTCAAAATAATAAAAGCCTCTTTGCCAGGGGCCCCTTGTTTGACCATCGTTGCGCCCTTGGCCATCGTGATGCGGTCCCCCGCTTTGGCGATGCGCTCAAGATCTTTAGATGAGCAGGATGAAAATAAAGGTGAATAGCGCAAATGTTTCAGGGAATTTTTTAGATCAGACATGAATTTAATTCTACTGATTTTTTGCCTTGTTCTGATCGGCAACGGCTTGAATTGCTGTGGCGATTGCCACTTGATCCCCAAGATAACTAGTCGTGACAAGTTTCATTTGATTTGAAAATTCATATTTACGAGGTACCCCAGTTGGGATATTGAACTCGGCAATCTGCTGTGGGTTTAAGTTTTCTAGATGCATTACCAACGCCCGCAAAGAGTTGCCGTGCCCGGTGATCAGAACATTTTTATCGTCGGACAATTCCGGGACGATGTGCTGGTCAAAAAACGGCACTACTCGAGCGACCACATCTTTGAGACACTCGGTGCTTGGGAGATCACTTTTTGAAATGTGCTGGTAGCGCAGATCATTGCGAGGGTGTTCCGGGCTTGTAAGTTCGACCGGCGGTGGCGCGATGTCGTAACTGCGACGCCAAAGGTTCGTCTGCTCTGCACCGTATTTAAGCGTCGTGGCTTTTTTATCCAGACCTTGCAGCGCGCCATAATGTCTCTCATTTAGTCGCCAATCTTGGCGCACCTCGATGTCTGACTGTCCGAGAGCGGCGAGAGTAAGTCGAGTTGTCTCGGTGGCGCGCGTCAACAGCGAGGTAAATACCACATCAAGTTTGACGCCTGCTTGCTTGAGTGTCTCGCCAGCCTGCGTGGCTTCGCGCTCCCCTTTGGGCGTTAGCCCCACATCGTGCCAACCCGTGAACAGGTTCAATTCGTTCCATTTGCTCTGACCGTGGCGCAGCAGCACAAGCAGCCCAGTCATTGATGTCTCACGGATTAAATCGTATGCGCAAAAACGCTGTAACAATGGATGTGTGAATTCACTCAACTCGGCTGGATTTGATGTCGTGGTCGTCGGGTCGGCAAATTTAGATCTCGTCGCCCGCACTAGTCGGCTACCGAAACCTGGTGAAACGGTGATGGGCTCAAACTTTTTTGAGGCGTGCGGGGGCAAAGGTGTGAATCAAGCAATTGCCGCTGCTCGGGCTGGTGCAAAAACTGCTTTTATCGGTGCGCTCGGCCACGACCATGCTGGCGAGATATTGCTTGCCGCGCTCGTCAACGACGGCGTGGATGTTTCTGCGGTGCAACGAATGGCAACACCAACCGGTCGAGCCCTGATTGGTGTCAGCGACGACGGCGAAAATTCAATCGTTGTTGTGCCTGGCGCAAATCACGGAATAAACGTCGCTGATATCGAAAAAAATGAAACTTTGATTTCTGCGACGAAAGTTTTGTTGTGCCAACTTGAAGTGCCCTTGCCAGTTGTGCAGCGGGCATTTGAACTTGCGGGATCATCCACCACGCGAATTTTGAATCCCGCACCCGCCCAAGTTCTTGATCGCGAGTTACTCTCTCGAGTTGATGTGATCATCCCCAATGAACATGAAGTCGAGCGATTAGGTGGTGCGAGGCATTTGTTGACTCTGGGTGTCAAGACGGTGATCGTCACGCAAGGTGAAAAGGGCGCGATGGTTGTTGACGCGACCGGCACTAGGCAGATTGATCCATTTAGAGTCACGACGATTGATTCAACGGGGGCTGGCGATGCTTTTTGCGGCATGCTGGCCGCTCGCCTGGCCATCGGCGAACCCCTGGGTGAGTCGCTACGAAGTGCCGTTATTGCAGGGGCAATGGCTACTGAAGTTGAGGGTGCGGTGCCCTCATTACCCTTATGGAGTATGGTTCAAATCAAACTTGAGTTATAGTCACTCAAGTTTTATGGCTAATAGGTTGTAAAGACTTAACAACTGCCTTATCGTACTTTGAGCCTGTTAAAGCCCCCTTTGGCAGGCATTCAAACGAGTCAAACCAAACGGAGAAAACAAATGTCTAAAGCAGTCGGAATAGACCTCGGCACAACCAACTCGGTTGTTTGCGTACTTGAAGCAGGCGAGCCAGTTGTCGTACCAAACTCAGAAGGTTCGCGCACCACACCATCGGTCGTCGCATTTTCGAAAGGTGGAGACGTTCTCGTTGGCGAAGTCGCCAAGCGTCAAGCGATCACCAACACTGAGCGAACATTTCGCAGCATCAAGCGCCACATGGGTTCGAACTGGACATCAACTGATATCGACGGCAAAAAATACACGCCGCAAGAAATCAGCGCGCGAACATTGATGAAACTCAAGCGTGACGCCGAGGCGTATCTCGGCACCTCGGTGACGCAAGCAGTGATCACCGTGCCCGCATATTTCGACGACGCACAACGCACCGCAACAAAAGAAGCAGGTCAGATCGCCGGTCTTGAAGTTTTGCGGATCATCAACGAGCCGACCGCGGCAGCACTCGCATACGGGCTCGACAAGGGCAGTGAAGACGAAACAATTCTCGTGTTCGACCTTGGCGGTGGCACATTTGACGTCAGCGTTCTTGAAATCGGTGACGGCGTTTTCGAAGTAAAGAGCACACATGGCGACACCCATTTGGGTGGTGACGACTGGGATCAACGCGTCATTGACTGGCTTGTCAAAGAGTTCAAGTCGGCGCATGGTGTCGATCTCGGTACAGACCGCATGGCTCTGCAACGACTCAAAGAAGCAGCAGAAAAAGCCAAAATCGAGTTGTCGCAAGTGCAGCAAACTCAGATCAATTTGCCGTTCATTACCGCAACACCGAGTGGCCCGTTGCACCTGGACGTTTCATTGTCTCGTTCAAAGTTTCAAGAGATGACAAACGATTTGCTTGAGCGTTGTCGTAAGCCGTTTGAGCAAGCGATCACCGATGCCGGCATCACAAAGAGTCAAATCAATCACATAATTTTGGTCGGCGGTTCGACCCGCATGCCAGCCGTGCTCGATTTGATTCAAACATTGAGTGGCAAAGAGCCAAATCGTTCGGTGAACCCCGACGAAGTTGTGGCTGCAGGTGCCGCGATTCAAGCCGGTGTTTTGCGCGGCGACGTCAAAGATGTGTTGTTGCTTGACGTGACACCGTTGTCGTTGGGTATTGAAACAAAAGGTGGCGTGATGACGAAGTTGATCGAGCGCAACACGACGATTCCGACTCGTCGCACCGAAGTTTTCTCAACGGCCGAAGATATGCAGCCTTCGGTAGAGATTCATGTGTTGCAAGGCGAGCGCGAAATGGCGAGTTACAACAAGACGCTCGGCAAGTTCCAACTTGTTGACTTGCCTCCTGCGCCGCGCGGTGTGCCACAAATCGAGGTCACATTTGATATTGATGCCAACGGCATCGTGCATGTGTCGGCCAAAGATCGGGGCACCAACAAAGAGCAGTCAATGACGATCACTGGTCAGTCATCGCTTTCCAAAGATGAAATCAGCAAGATGGTCAAAGATGCCGAGACACATGCCGAAGAGGACAAGAAGCGTCGCGAAGAAGCCGAAGTTCGTAATAACGCCGACTCGCTCGTGTATCAGACCGAAAAAGTGTTGCGTGAACAAGGCGAGAAACT
>SYNW01000043.1 GCA_005805045.1 Actinomycetota bacterium | reverse complement strand
CGCCGCCGCAGGGTCAGCAGCGGCACCACCCAAAACGTTGACGGCATTGGCTAGCACAACCTTCTGATTTTTCCAGATGACCATCCACACATTCGCCGCCATCAGCGTGCCGATCGTCATGCCAAGCGAGATGGTGTATTTGTGGGCATCGCCACTACGGGTCCAATAACTTTCGATGATTCCGGTCATCAGCAAACCTGTGCCGAGCGTCGCAATAGACGCCCATCGAAACCACCACAGCGCGCGACGAGCAATTTTGTCGAGCGTGATCATTCGGGCTTTGCCTTCGTCGCCGTAAGCGGCAAGACCCGGCACTTGCACCAGGTTGAAATAATACAAAAGACCGATCCACGTGATACCCACGAGAATGTGAATGTAACGGAACAAAAAATCTCCGATATAAGCCGAATTGAGAAATTGCATTTTGACCCCTTTTTATTGCGTAGAACTTTTCAATAATTTAGCACGGCTCGCGGGCAAGTAGGTTGTATCTAGATGGCCGCTGAATTCATTTACACCTGTTACAAACTCGCCCGCTTTTACCCACCAGACCGGACGGTACTCGAGAACATTTCACTTTCTTTTTACCCTGGAGCCAAAATAGGCGTACTCGGCTCGAATGGCAGTGGCAAGTCGAGCCTGCTCAAGATTATGGCTGGTCTCGACGACGGCTTCACGGGCGAAGCAAGACTCACGCCTAGTTTCACGGTTGGCCTGCTCGAACAAGAGCCAAAACTTGATCCGACGAAAAATGTTCTCGAAAATGTGATGCTCGGCGTCGCACCGATTCGTGACTTGCTCGCCGAATATGAAAAAGTCACCGCGATGTGGGGCGAACCCGACGCCGACTTCGACAAAGTTGGTGCATTGCAGGCTCAACTCGAATCAAAAATCAACAGTGTCGACGCTTGGAGCCTTGAGCGTAATGTCGAAATCGCGATGGATGCATTACGTTGTCCGCCCAACGAAAATGATGTCACCAAACTTTCGGGTGGCGAGCGCAGACGAGTAGCGCTTTGTCGACTTCTATTGAGCAGACCCGACTTGTTGCTGCTCGACGAACCCACCAACCACCTCGATGCAGAAAGCGTCGACTGGCTCGAAAGATTTTTGCAAGAGTATTCGGGCACGGTCGTGGCGATCACCCACGACAGATATTTCTTGGACAATGTCGCCAAGTGGATTCTCGAACTGGATCGTGGCAAGGGCATTCCGTTTGAGGGCAACTATTCAAGTTGGCTCGAACAAAAACAAGAACGCCTCGGACGCGAAGAAAAAGCCAACGAATCTCGCAAACGAACTTTGGCTCGCGAACTCGAATGGGTGCGCATGGCGCCCAAGGCCCGTCAGTCAAAGGGCAAGGCGCGTCTCTCTGCCTACGACAAGTTGCATGCCGAAGCACAAGCAGCCGAACGCGGCGACAGCAAACTTGAAATCGCCATTCCGCCCGGCCCTCGACTCGGCGATGTTGTTATACAGGTCAAAAATTTGTCTAAAGGTTACGGCGATCGTTTGCTGATCGAAGATCTCACTTTCAACTTGCCACCTGCGGGCATCGTCGGCATCATCGGTGCCAACGGCGCCGGCAAAACAACTTTGTTCAGAATGATCACCGGCCAAGAAAAGCCTGATTCCGGTTCGATCACCGTCGGTGACACAGTTGCGCTGAGTTATGTCGACCAAAGCCGCGACACGCTCAACGCCGACAATTCGGTTTATCAAGAAATCACCGACGGCATCGAAATCATGAAAGTCGGCAATCGCGAAATCAATGGTCGCGCCTACGTCGCGAGCTTCAACTTCAAGGGCAGCGATCAACAAAAACGCGTCGGCGATCTTTCTGGCGGCGAGCGCAACCGAGTGCACTTGGCGAAGTTGCTAAAGAATGCGGGCAACGTGTTGCTGCTCGACGAACCCACAAACGATCTCGACATCGACACGCTGCGCTCACTCGAAACATCGCTTGAAAGCTTTCCTGGCTGTGTCGTCGTCATCAGCCACGACCGTTGGTTCCTGGACCGAATCGCCACCCATGTTTTGGCGTTTGAGGGCGACAGCCAAGTGCGTTGGTTTGAGGGCAACTTCACCGACTACGAGGCATGGCGCAAAAAAGAACTCGGCATCTCAGCCGACCAACCAAAACGCATCAAATACAAGCCACTTTCGCGAAAGTAACACCGTGAAAAACTCGTCGACTGCGTTGCGCAACATTCGCATTATCTGCTCTGTTGTTTTCGTTGCCGGCATCGCCGGAATGATCATCGCTTCGATTGCCGGCAACAATGTCGGTCTCGTCAACACGATCGGCGGTGCGACCGCTATTTCGGCGCTCGTATTATTGGTGGCAACAATCAGTTCGAGCACGGTTCGTCCCGAAGTGTTCGACCAAGCCGCAGCCGAACGCATCGAGCTCAAAATCGCCGCGCTTACAAAGTCTGGCGTAGAAGAAAAAGAACTCCGCGAGCTTGTTCGTCTTGCAACCCAACTGCGCAAAACAAATAAGCGAAATAACTAGGTCAAAGATCTTGAACAACCTCGATGACCACGAATTTGCTGCATATCTGGCAACTGAAACGGGCAAACGACTCGTCGAGTTGCGCGATTCGCTCGTCGCGCGTGGCGTCTGGGGCTGGGATCTAAAAGATGCTGGCGACGCGATGGCACAAAAATTCTTGATGTCGCAGTTGCGTGAGTTTCGACCCGATGATGCAGTGCTCAGTGAAGAGGCGCTCGACAGCTCAAAACGACTAACCGCCGACCGAGTTTGGATAATTGATCCGCTAGATGGCACACAAGAATTCAGCGAACCAGAGCGCACTGACTGGGCCGTGCATATCGCACTCTGGCAACGCGACAGTAGTCACGGCTCACTGGTCGCCGCGGCAGTCAGTTTGCCCGCAATCGAAGTGACATTGAGAACCAACCCGCCACCTGTGCCACCAAAAAAACACGATGGTCCGCCGCGACTAGTCGTCTCGCGTACGCGCACACCGCGCGAAGCGGTGATCATCGCCGATGCGCTTGGTTGCGACGCGATGCGACTCGGCTCTGCAGGCGCCAAAGCAATGTCGGTTGTGCTCGGCGAATGCGATATCTACTTACATACGGGCGGACAACACCAGTGGGACTCTGCCGCACCAGTCGCCGTTGCTCGTGCCGCGGGGCTACACACGAGCCGAGTCGATGGTTCACCTCTTATATATAACGAACAAGACACATGGCTCCCCGACTTGATCGTCTGTCGACCCGAACTCGCCGAGCCAGTACTCGCCGCGCTCGGTCACAAAAAATAAAACATCGTCATGCGCGTAGTCATCGCTTCATGCAGCGTGACATACGAAGGTCGACTCGCAGCCTCGTTGCCAGAAGCAACACGCTTGATCATGATCAAAGCCGATGGATGCGTGGCGATTCATGCCGATGGCGGAGCCTACAAACCACTTAATTGGATGAACGCGCCAAATACATTCGAAGAACTCGCAGATCGCCTGATTGTTCGCAACCCGAAAGGCGAAACTCTGACGATTGAACTGCATCAAGTTTTTTCTGACGTCTCGCACGAACTCGGCGAAGATCCTGGTCTGACCAAAGACGGCGTTGAAGCCGACTTGCAAGTTCTGCTTGCCGCTATGCCCGAGACAATCGAACCTGGGTTGACATTGATTCGTCGCGAATATCCAACCGCGGTTGGGCCCGTTGATTTGCTGTGTCGTGACGCTGCTGGTCAAACCGTGGCTGTTGAGATCAAGCGTCGCGGCGAAATCGACGGCGTCGAACAACTCACGCGTTATATCGATTGCCTGCATGCCGACTCGGCACTCGGCGAAATTCGCGGCATCTTCGTTGCCCAATCAATCAAGCCACAAGCCCGCGTGTTGGCTGAGAGCCGAAACATCGGTTGGTGCGAGGTCGACTACGACGAACTCCGCGGCAAAAAAACTGACGAGTTGAAACTGTTTTGAAGCACTAGTTCGCGCGTGCGCTAACTAGTTAAATTATTTCTTTTGCGGTTGTGGCCAGGTGCCGTCGCGACCATCCATGCCCGCGTTCAACCGGGCCTTGGCCATCATCTCTTCAACGACTGGTCCGAGTTTCGTCGGGTCATCAACTGGCTTATGTGTCGGACCGCGGTGCCAACCCTCGGCAATTGCCAAGACATCGCCACTGGCTTCAAACACTCGACCCGTTATGCCAGCCGATTCGGCTGAAGCCAACCAAGTCACGATCGGCGCGATCCACTTTGGGGATCGTTGTTCACGCTCTGCCTCAGTCTCGGGCGCTGGTCCAAGATTTTCGGTCATTCGTGTCAAAGCAACTGGGGCAACAGCGTTTACAGTCACGCCGTATCGTGCAAGTTCAAGTGAGGCAATTGTCGTGAACGCGGCAATACCGGCTTTTGCAGCGCCGTAATTTGTCTGACCGACATTGCCGTAGATTCCAGAAACAGACGAAGTATTGATAATTCGACCATCCACTGGTTTTCCCGCTTTGCTTTGATCGCGCCAATACGCAGCGGCATGTCGCGACGGCGCGAAGGTGCCCTTGAGGTGCACTTTTATTACTGCGTCCCATTCTTCTTCGCTCATGTTGGCCAACATTCGGTCGCGCAAGATGCCGGCGTTGTTGACCACCGCATGCAAATCACCGAAAGTTTCTACGGCGGTCTTGATCAAACGCTCAGCGCCATCCCACGAAGAAATATCGTCACCGTTGGCGATCGCTTTGCCACCCATCGATTCAATTTCGTTGACAACTTGTTGCGCGGGCGATGCATCTCCGCCTTTACCATCGACGCCTGCGCCGAGATCGTTGACGACGATGAGCGCCCCGTGCTTGGCCAAGCTAAGTGCGTGTTCGCGACCAATTCCGCGACCTGAACCCGTGACAATTACTACTCGACCTTCACATAAGCGACTCATCGCCGAGAACTCTAGCCTGAGGCTCGTGGTCAATGCTATTTCGCGACAAAAAGTACCAAGCTTTTGTGATGTGTTAATAGTTGGTGCTGGTCCAGCCGGCGTCG
Source organism: Actinomycetota bacterium (assembly GCA_005805045.1). GTDB lineage: Bacteria > Actinomycetota > Acidimicrobiia > Acidimicrobiales > Ilumatobacteraceae > BACL27. The sequence continues at coordinate 6,296 of SYNW01000043.1, read as the reverse complement.
CTGCGGCGCTCACCCTTGTCGCCAGTGGCAAAGATGTGTTGATCATCGACAAAGCGGTTTTTCCTCGCGACAAATGTTGCGGTGACGGGCTCACGACTGGTGCGCTGCGCATTCTCGAAATGCTCGGTTTTGATCCGAGTAGCGTGCCGAATTATCAAATCTGCGACGAAATTTCACTTCGCTCACCGTCGGGTCGCGAAATTCAACTTGATCTGCCAAACAATCGCGATCACAAAGCTGGTCAGTTCGCCGCAATCGCCCCGCGAATTGAACTCGATAACGCTCTCGTGCAACACGCGCGCGCAAGTGGCGTGCGCATCGTCGAAAACTGTGCGTTCGTCTCGGTCGCTCGACAAAACTCACAAGAGATAGTAATCACCACAGATTCGTCGAGCGACTTCAAAGAGATAACTGCAAAATTTTTGGTCGCCGCCGACGGAATGTGGTCGCCAGTTCGAAAGTCTCTCGGTGCGGCACAAACCAGTTATCTCGGCGAGTGGCACGCCTTTCGCCAATACGTCAGCAACGTCACCGGCCCCGCGAGCAAGCGTCTCTTTGTTTGGTTCGAAAAAGATTTGCTGCCAGGTTATGCATGGTCGTTTCCGTTGCCGAACGGTCGTGCCAACATCGGCTTTGGTATTTTGCGCGGATCAAACTACACGGTGCAGGAAATGAAAGCGCTATGGATAGAACTTCTCACTCGGCCGCATATTGCGTCGGCACTCGGCCAAGACGTGGCGCTTGAAGGTCGGCACACTGCATGGCCGATACCAGCGCGCATCACATCGGCGAAACTTTTCTCGGGGCGCACACTGTTCATTGGCGACGCGGTTTGCGCCGCCGACACAATGACGGGCGAAGGCATCGGCCAAGCGCTATTGACCGGCGTGCTCGCGGGCGAAGCAATCACAAGCTCATCAAAATATGACCAACATGCAATCTGCACGTCGTTCGCACGAAAAATCAAACATGAGTTTTTTGCCGATCACCGCATGAGTTTCGCACTCGGCAAGGTCTTGAAAAACGCGGTGCTGACACGCGGAGTCTTGCGACTTGCCGGCACTTCAGACTGGACGCGACGCAACTTCGTGCGGTGGATGTTCGAAGATGAACCCCGCGCCGCCGTGCTCACCCCATCGCGCTGGCATCGCAAGTTTCTTAAGCGCGACGGAGCCTTCAAAACAAGCCCAGCACGCGACACCAACTAAGTTAATAGCCGTGCGCACTCGTATCACCGACCTGTTCGACATTGAGCACCCAGTGATGCTGGCTGGCATGGGTGGCGTTTCGTATCACGAACTCGTTGCTGCAGTCAGCGAGGCCGGTGGTATCGGCACTTTTGGTGCATCCACAATGCGCGATGGCGAATTGGCCCAAGAAATCAGAGCGCTAAAGAAACTGACAAGCAAATCATTCGGTGTTGATCTATTGACCGCGTTGCCGCAACATTTCGAGCAAGGCATTCGCGATGTCATCGACGGCGGCGCAAGAATTTTTGTAGCGGGTCTCGGTGTGCCACGCGATGCGATCGACCTGTTGCATAGCCACAATATTTTGGTCGGCTCAATGTGCGGCAAAGTTCGTCACGCGATATCTGCAGTCGCCAGCGGTTGCGACTTCGTCGTCGCTCAAGGCACCGAAGCCGGTGGGCACACCGGGCTCGTTGCAACGATGGCACTCGTGCCACAAGTCGTCGATGCTGTCTCGGCACAAGTGCCTGTTGTCGCTGCTGGTGGGCTGTTCGACGGCCGTGGTCTTGCAGCATCGCTCGCGCTCGGCGCCGATGGCATTTGGGTTGGCACGCGATTCATCGCCACGCCCGAGGCTCGTGCTGTTAACGGATACAAAGAAGCGCTCGTGGCTAGTCGCGAAGACGACACCGTCATCAGCCGATCGTATACGGGCAAACCGTGTCGCGTCGTTCGCAACGAATGGACAAACCACCACGAGCAGCATCCGCAAGAAATTCAAACTTTTCCACTGCAAGCAATTGCTTCATCACAAGCCAACGTAAATCACCTCGGTCATCCGTCAGGCACGCAGGTCGATACTTCGCGTGAGTTCTACCCTGCAGGTCAGGGCACTGGTGCAGTCAACGAAGTAGTACCCGCTGGCAAAATAGTGACGCGAATCGTCGAGCAAGCAGAACAAATTTTGCGCGCACTCGGCAATAAAAAATAGATTTTCACAGTGCTCAAAGTTTTGAAGACAAACCGTGACCTGCGCCTGCTGTTCGTCGCCCAAAACCTCTCGTTCATGGGAGACTGGTTCACTTTCGTAGCATTGGCAGGCCTCGTTCAAGATCTCACGGGCTCGAATTTTCTCGTTTCACTTTTGCTTGTTGCGTTCTCATTGCCATCGTTTTTGGCGTCGCCGATTGGTGGGCCGGTTGCCGATCGCTACGACCGACGCAAAGTTCTGATCGTCGTTTCAATCCTGCAAGCGATCGCCGCCGCGAGTTTCTTGCTGATCGGCGATTCACGAATCTGGATCGCATTCGTCGCCCAAGGTTCAATCGCCGCACTCGCGGCATTTGTTCGACCGGCGCTCGAAGCAGCAATCCCCAACTTGGCCAAGAACCCGGACGAACTGCGCCAAGCCAACGCGATTTTCGGCAGCAGCTGGGGCGTGATGTTGGCGGTGGGCGCCGGCATCGGTGGTGTTTTCTCGCAGGTGTTTGGTCGCAATGCAGCATTCATCGCTGACATCGTCACGTTCATCATCGCTGCAATTTTGATCGCATTAGTCACCCGTCCAATGCAAGAGACCCGCACGAAAATTCAAACTCGACGCATTCACCCGATTCGCGACATGGGCGAAGCCTTGCATCTCGCAAAATCAGACCCATCGATCATGTCGTTGCTCATGTCAAAGATGACGTTTGCTGTTGGCGCGGGTGTCGTCAGTCAGCTCGCGGTTTTTGCCGCCGATTCGTTCACCAGTGGCGATGCCGGTCGTGGTTTGATGCTCGGCCTGCGCGGCGTCGGCAGCGCACTCGGGCCATTGATAGCGGCACGGTTCGTCAAAAATGATTTGTCACGAGTCATTTTGGTTTGCGGCGTTTCGGGTTTGATTTTTGCCAGCGGCTACCTCGCCGCTGCCGTATCGCCCGTGTTGATCGTTGCTGCAACATTCGTTGGTCTTGCTCACTTGGGCGGTGGCGCACAATGGACGCTCTCCACGTATGGACTACAAGTGCGTTGCCCCGACGAGATGCGCGGTCGGGTTTTGGCCGGCGACTTTGCGTTGATCACACTCTCGCTCGGGCTCAGCAGCCTGCTCGCAGGTGTCGTCTCTGAATACATCGGCGCACGTCGCACCATCGCAGTATTCGCACTTATCGCGATTTGCTCATCAATCATCTATTTGCTGGCGACGCGAAATGTTCGAGCCAATTTAAAATTACTTGCAACTCCTGCCGCAACTATCACCTAGCCCGAAAAAAGTTTTACGCCTCGTCCAAAATCGAGCGCAGAGTTTCAACTTCACGCACAGGGTCGGGGCCAACTGGGTTCACCTGCAACACCGTGACGCCTGCTTCTTTGAACGCACCGATTCGCTCTTTGATGTAACTTCTTGGCCCGACAAGGTTCGAAAGTTCAAGCCATTCACTCGGTATCAGTGCAGAAGCTTCTTTCTTTTTGCCGTCAAGATACAGATCTTGAATCTCCACGGCTTCTTTTTCGAAGCCGTAGTCACGGCACATATCGTTGTAAAAGTTTTTACCCCTAGCGCCCATGCCACCGACATACAACGCATAACTCGGCCGGGCGAAATCGAGAACTTCGTGCTGCTTTTTCGGGGTCAGCGACTCATCAATATGCAACATGCCACCCGCTGACACATCGAGTTGTTTCAAATTTGGACTGCGCTTTGCCAAACCCGCTTTCAATGATTTGCCCCAGACGTTTTGATACTTCTCTGGCATAAAAAAGATCGGCATCCAACCGTCGGCAATTTCTGCAGTCGCCTCGACGCTCTTATCTTTGAGTGACGCCCACCAAACAGGAATCTCGCTGCGCACCGGATGATTGATCAACTTCAGCGCCTTGCCTAAACCGGTGCCCTGGCCAGCAGGCAACGGCACTTGCACCGTTTTGCCGTCGTAACTCAACGGCTTCTCTCGCCGCCAAACTTCACGACACACCTCTATATATTCTTTCGTCCGCTGCATCGTCTTTTCGAACGGCACGCCATGAAAGCCTTCGATCACTTGTGGCCCCGAAGCGCCGAGACCCAAAACAAACCGCCCATTGCTGACATAATCGCAACCCGCCGCCGTCATTGCCGTAAGCGCCGCGGTTCGCGAAAACACATTGATGATGCCCGTGCCAATTTGCACGCGCTCGGTCACGGCAGCCAGATAACCGATTTGCGAAATCGCGTCGTAACTGTAGGCCTCGGCGACCCAAACCATGTCGAGCCCAACTTTTTCAAGTTCGACAACCCGTTTGGCAGATGATTGAAAATCAGAAATATAGTTGATCATCATTGAAATTTTCATATGACTACTTTCTGTTTTTCGTTAACGCGAAACTTAGTTGACTCGACGAGAGTGACCTACCCAGTATGGCTCACGCAAGACTTTTTTCAGAATTTTACCGCTCGGGTTGCGTGGCAAGGCATCAACCCAACCAACAGATTTTGGCGTCTTAAACCCGGCAAGTCGCTCACGAGCAAAAGAAATAATCTCTTGCTCGGTCACTTGCGTGTCGGGCTTGCGCACGACTAAAGCCATCGGCACTTCGCCCCACTTTTCATCGGGGACGCCGATCACGGCCACGTCGGCAATCGCCGGATGAGCCATCAGAGCATTCTCGACTTCTGCTGGGTAGACATTTTCGCCACCCGACACGATCATGTCTTTGACTCGGTCAAAAATGTAGACATAGCCGTCTTTGTCGAAGTAACCGGCATCACCTGACCTGAACCATCCACCTTTGACGATCGACTTGGCGGTTTCTTCGGGCATATTCCAATAGCCCTTCATCACTTGACGCGAGCGAATCCAAATTTCACCAACTTCGCCATTCGGCATGTCTTTGCCCGTGTCTGAGTCAACGATTCGTAACTCAATGCCGATAAATGGTTTACCGCACGAGCGCAAGCGACCCTTGTTTGCTGAACTCAAGTCATGATCTTCTGGCCCAAGCACGGTGACAACACCTGTTGTTTCGGTCAAACCATAGACCTGCATGAACGGACACTTGAACGCCTTGATCGAACCTTCGAGTACCGCCTCAGAAATTGGTGATGCTCCATAGGCGATCAATTCAAGACTTGAGAAATCGGTCGTGCCGATGTTCGGCATCGCTAGCGCAAACTGCAACAATACCGGCACTGCGAACGCATGAGTGATGCGATGCTTCTCGATAAGTGTCAGCATCGCTGAAGGATCAACGTCGCGCATGATGATCGATTTCGCGCCTGTATATTGACCAGCCGTCGCCCAACCGCCACCACCAATGTGAAACAACGGCATCGCTACGAGATTGACAGTTTTTTCTGACATTCCCCAGACATCTCGCGCAGCAGGCAACAGTGCAAAGAAGTTATCGTTCGTCAGCATTACGCCTTTTGGTCGACCTGTTGTGCCACTCGAATACAACTGAAATGCAACATCGCTTGGTTTGGTCGAAACTTTTGGATCAACTGCCGACTGCGCACTGACCCAGCGCTCATAATCGTTATGGCTCGGGTGACCACCGATCACGATAATCGTCTTCACATTTGCAAGATCATTGACGATTGCATCCAAGATTGCAACGAACTCTTGACCGACGATCAAAACTTCGGCTTGCGAGTCATTGACGACAAACGCAACCTCTGGTGCGGCAAGACGCCAGTTGACATCAACGCTCACAGCATTGAGCAACGAACATCCGTAGAACACTTCGAAGTGCTCAATGCCATTCTTGTCTAAAAATGCAACACGGTCTTGCGACTTGACACCGGCGCGACGCAAACCCTGCGCTACTTGTGCCGAGCGCGACAACAATTGAGCCCAAGTTAATGTGCGATCGCCCAATACGAGCGAGACAGCATTCGGCTGCTTGCGTGCATTGTCGCGGACGATGCTGCCGACGTCGCCAACTTTCAAGCCCGGCGCAGACTTTTTCGTGGCTTTCTTTTTCGCGACTTTCTTCTTGCCGGACCTTTTCGAGGCTTTCTTTTTCGCGACTTTCTTCTTGCCGGACTTTTTCGAGGCTTTCTTTTTCGCGACTTTCTTCTTGCCGAACTTCTTTTTGCCAGCTTTTTTAGCGCTCTTCTTTTTGACAGACTTTTTGGCGCCCTTT
>SYNW01000042.1 GCA_005805045.1 Actinomycetota bacterium | reverse complement strand
GTACATGGCACATGACCCTTCAGTCCGCGCACCAATCGACCAAGCGATCTCTCGGTCAAACCATCTACGTCTTTTTCGGCTGGCAACAAACTAAGCACAGCCTCGGTGTCGATGTGCTTTGGCAACGGCAGTTGCACCAAAATTCCGTGAACACTCTTGTCGGCGACCAACTTTGCAACTTCCTGCAAAACCTGCGCTTGGGTCGCTGTCGCCGGCAAATTGACACCACGCGAAACCATGCCGGCTTCCTGAGCTTTCTTATGCTTGTTGTTCACATATATATGACTCGGTGCATCGTCACCGATCAGCACAGTTGCCAAACAAATCTTCGGGTTTCCTGCTGCGGCAATCGTCGCCTTGATTTTTGCAACCGTTTGATCGCGCAACATGATGCCGTCGAGCAATATTGCCCCACCGGCGGTGCGCTTAACTTCTGCACTCATGACAATCCGACAATTTCGCCGTTCGCATCGAAGTCGATGATTGCCGCAGCAGGCTTCGTGCCGAGTCCCGGCATTGTGCGCATGTCACCACAAATTGGATAAACAAATCCAGCACCAATTGACGCCCGCACTTCGCGCACGTTCAAAGTGTGACCCGTTGGTGCACCACGCAGCGACGCATCGCCCGAAATCGACAAGTGAGTCTTGGCAACGCAAATCGGCAGTTTCGCGAATCCATTATCTGTGTAATTTTTGATCTGCTTATTGGCCAGACTCGTGTAGTCAACTTTTGCCGCACCGTAAATTGTCGTGGCAATCTTTTCAATCTTCTCTTTGAGCGATGCTTCGTCCGGATACAAGAAGTGAAAAGAGTTCTTGTCGTTGCAAGCTTCGACAACAGCCTTGGCAAGGTCTGTTGCACCCGCGCCGCCATCGGCGAAGTGCGTGCACACTGCAACGCGCGCACCAGCACCTTCGGCGATTTTGCGAATTGCCTCGTGCTCAGACTTGTGGTCTGTCGGAAACCCGTTGATCGCCACAACCGGAGAAACGCCGTGGGCTTTGACGTTTTCGATTTGTTTGACCAAATTTGCCGCACCCGCAATAACATCGTCGGGGTTTTCTTTGAGCAGATCTTCTGGCAATGCTTTGCCCGCGACAATTTTATATTTGCCCGAGTGCGCCTTTAGTGCCCGCACGGTTGCAACCAGCACGGCGGCATCAGGCACGAGACCCGAAGCACGACACTTGATGTTGAAAAACTTCTCGGCACCCATGTCCGCGCCGAAGCCCGCTTCTGTGATCAAATAATCACCGGTACGGATACCGATCAAGTCGCCAACAATAGATGAGTTGCCGTGGGCGATGTTGCCAAACGGTCCGGCGTGCACGATCACCGGTGTGTTCTCGATGGTCTGCAACAAGTTCGGCTTGATTGCATCAGCCATGATTACTGCCATCGAACCTGCGCCACTTAGCTGCTCGGCCGTCACTGGTTTACCTTGCGAGTCGTAACCCACGACAATTCGCGCAAAGCGCTCGCGCATGTCTTCTTTGGATTTTGCAAGCGCGAGAATCGCCATCACTTCTGACGCTGCGGTGATGTCAAAACCCGTCTGTCGCACGACACCGTCTTCTTTGGTTCCCAGACCAATAATCAAGTTACGCAGCGAACGATCGTTGACATCCATCACCCGTCGCCAAGTGATGTTGTTTAAATCAAGATCAAGATCGTTGCCTTGATGCAGGTGGTTGTCTACCATCGCCGACAGTAAGTTGTGCGCGGCAGTCACCGCATGAAAGTCTCCGGTCAAATGCAAATTCAGCAACTCCATCGGAATCACTTGGCTGTAGCCGCCACCAGCAGCGCCGCCCTTGATGCCGAAAGTTGGACCCATGCTTGGTTGACGCAAACTGATGGTCGCCTTTTTGCCAATATGTTTCATCGCTTGACCTAAACCAACAGTTGTCGTCGTCTTACCTTCACCTAGTGGCGTCGGTGTAATCGCAGTTACTACGACGTATTTCGCCTTGGGGCGCGACTTCAAAGAGTCAATTGCGTCGAGACTTATCTTGGCGAGACTTTTGCCATAGGGCTCGAGAAACTCGCTGTCGACACCCATCTGAGAGGCGATCTCGGTCAGCGGCTTAGCCGTTGCTTTGCGTGCAATTTCAAGATCCGATGGAAACCCCATTTACTCCTCTTTCAAAATCTGCCCGCTTCAATTAATGCGACTCTTTACTCTACAGAGACTGATTTAAGCGGGGGCAAACCATCGTATGTTGCTAAAGTTAGGAACCATGGCAAAGCACAAATTTGACCCTTTCATGCGAATCACCGAGCCGATGGTCCGTGACAATGGCGTGTTGCGCGTTGCAACTTGGCAAGAGGCGCTGACAAGGACGGCAAAAGGATTGGCCGAAACACGAGACGCGTTCTCGCCGTCAGCAGTCGGCTTCTTTTCGTGCTCGAAGTCGACCAATGAAATGAACTTCATCGCCCAAAAGTTCGCTCGTGCCGTGATCGGCACGAACAACATCGATTCATGTAATCGAACTTGACACGCACCTTCGGTGGTCGGTCTGGCCACCGTTTTCGGAGCAGGCGGTGGAACTAGTTCGTACGCCGAAGTTGAAACCACCGATGTAGTGGTGCTGTGGGGCTCAAACGCCCGCGAAGCCCATCCGATTTATTTTCATCATGTTCTGCAAGGCGTGCGCAACGGTGCGAAACTTTTCGTAGTTGATCCTCGGCGCACAGCCTCGGCCGAGTTTGCCGACATGTGGCTCGGCTTGAATGTCGGCTCGGATATTGCTCTGTCAAACACGATCGCTCGCGAAATTATTCATGCAGGCCTAGCCAACAAAGAATTTATCCAAGGCAGCACCACAAATTTTGTCGAATATCAAAAGTCAGTCGAACCTTGGACCCTCGAAGTCGGCAGCAAAGTTACCGGTGTGCCGGCAGAGGCAATTCGCGATCTTGCCCACTCGTTTGCCAAAGCAGGCAGCGCACAATTGTGTTGGACACTTGGCATCACCGAACACCACAACGGTGTCGACAATGTTCTCAGTCTGATCAACCTCGCGCTTCTGTGCGGTCATGTTGGTCGAACAGGTGCGGGTCTCAGCCCGTTGCGTGGTCAAAACAATGTTCAGGGCGGTGGCGACATGGGTGCGTTGCCAAACAAACTGCCTGGCTTCCAAGATGTCGAAGACGACGTTGCCCGCGAAAAATTTAATAGCAAGTGGGGTTGCACGGTTCCACCAACGAACGGTTGGAATCTCACCGAGATGTTTGCCGCCATGGAGCGCAAAGATCTGCGAGCAGTTTTCGTAATCGGTGAAAACCCTGCTCAATCCGAAGCCGACGGTGCACACGCCACGCACCTGCTCGAGAGTCTCGACTTCTTGGTGGTGCAAGACATATTCATGACCAAGACTGCCGAACTCGCAGATGTTGTCTTGCCTGGCTCTGCATCTTGGTGCGAAAGTGACGGAACCGTTACGAACTCAGAACGCCGGGTGCAACGCGTGCGCAAGGCGATCAATTCACCGGGCAACGCCCACGACGACGTTCAAATCATTGTTGAACTCGCTCGCGAGATGGGTCACGACTGGAGATATGGGTCAACCGAGGAAATCTGGGATGAACTTCGCAGCCTCTCGCCGATGCACGCCGGCATGTCGTATAGGCGTCTTGCCGAACTGGGTGGCATTCAATGGCCATGCTTCAGCGAAGACAGTCTCGAACCAACTTTCCTGCACGGTCGCCTGTGGGATAAAGACCCAGCAAAGCGCGGTCGTCTGGCGCCGTTCAGCGTCGTGATCGATTCACCACCAGTCGAAGCCACATCACCAGAGTTTCCGTTGCGTCTGACGACAGGTCGACGACTCGACTCTTATAACACCGGTGTTCAAACCCGCGGCTTCGATAGCCCGTTGCGCTTTGGCGAAACGATCGATGTCTCACCGGAAGATGCCGCAAAACTTTTGGTGCGCGACACCGAAGTTGTTCGCGTCAGTTCTTTGAGGGGCTCACTTGAAGTGCCTGTGCGAATCGACAAGAGTCTTCGACCTGGTCTCGTGTTCATGACGATGCACTTTCCTGATCAAGTGAACACGAACTTGATCACGATCGACGCAACAGACCCGAAGTCTGGCACCGCAGAGTTCAAGGCAACGGCCGTCAAAATCGAGCGTATTAAAGAGCGAGTGCCCGTAGCAGGCGAATAAGTATTTCTAGTGCTCTGGCACTGTGACTTGTTAGTGCTCTGGCACTAAGACAAACTTGCCGAAGTGTTTTTTCTCCAAAAACTCAGTTTGGGCTTTTACAATTTCTTGAAGTGCAAATGTCTTGGCAACGAGGGGTTTGATTTTGCTCGTCTCAATATATGAGACAAGGTTTTTGAACACGGGTTCGTCCCACGCCGTGCAACCAATAAGAGTCAGGTCTTTCAAATAGAAAGTTCGCAGATCAAGATTCACAATCGGCCCACCGATCGCCCCCGACGAGACATACCTTCCACCACGACGCATGACTTGCAACATCGATTCGAAATCGTTGCCACCAACATTGTCGACGACAATATCGACAGTTTCTTCGCCCAGGGCTGAGGCAACATCGGTGCCCCGCACAATGATCTCGTCGGCGCCAGCATCAACGGCGCGTTTAGCTTTGTCTGCACCAACTATCGCCGTGACGCGTGCGCCACGAAGTTTCGCCAACTGCACTGCCGCCGAACCAACACCACCCGACGCACCAGCAATCAAAACATGATCGCTCTTTGAAACCTTGGCACGCAACAACATATTTTCCGCCGAGCCATAACTACATGGAATCGAACCCAACTCGACATCACTCCAATTTGAATCAATTGCGAACGCTTCACTCGCAGGTACTTTCACGAACTGTGCGAAAGCACCGTCAAAGTCAGAACCCATCCAGATGTTGCGCATCGAGCCGAAACCATCTGGTCGCATGCATGGTCGCACCAACACGCGAGAGCCCAAGATCGCCGAATTCACACCCTCGGCAACTTCAACTATTTTTCCACAACAATCGGTGCCCTGGATAAAAGGGAACGGAGTCGGAACATCCCACCCACCATTCGCATACCAGCCGACTCGAGTGTTGATCTCAGTGTTGTTGACACCTGCCGCCAAGACCTGAATCAAAACTTCATCGGCGAATAATTTGGGCATCGGCACATCCTTGTAGACGAGTTTGTCGAAGCCGCCGTTACCTGTCGTGACAATTGCTTTCATAATCGAAGTACGACTAATCAATCAGCGCATCAGCGCGCAAACCTGCACGCTCAAGATGTATCGGCAGAACCCTGCCATAAAGTTCTTTGGCGCGTTGTGGACTGCTCACCATTCCAGGTTCAGATACATAACTGAAAATCGCGACATATCGTTTTTGCCGACCAAGAAGCGGCGCGACGCGATGCAACGAATATCGGCCTTTGAAAATTTGCAAATCTCCAGGCTCAAGATGCACCGTCTTGATCATTGACTTGTCGCCATCAAGTACCTGTTCAACTTTGTCGTAGTTTTCGTCGCTCAACGAACGCACCATCGGGCTGTACTCGAACTCGCCCCCGGATTCAGCGTTTTGAATCGCCAGCGTCACCGTGAAATTGTTCGTATCAAAGTGCCAAGGAAATCCACCACCCTCTTCGGCAAGATTCACGACGACATCAGCCAGCGGATCCGCATAAGGAAAAAACTTCTCCTCCTGCAAGACATCCTTTATGAACGGAGAAAATGCCTGCCACTCAAAAATCCGCCGCAAGATGCTCTCACCGTCAAGGTTGTCGGCGGGCACGAATGCATTCGACCGATCATAAAATCTGCGCAGCGGATGCGTGCTCGGCAGATCTTCACGATCGGGCAGAAAATACGGGTTTGTCCGCGTGAAGTTTCGATGTCCATACTTTTCAACCGAGTTGCATTCGTCAACCAATTCGGCAATCTTTTCTTGCCGCACGAAGCCTTTCAGAACGGCACAACCATCAGCCTGAATATGACTCTGTGCGATTGTGAGCAGATCACGGCGCTCTTGACAGTCGCGGTCAATCGGATACCGATCCAGATCTACGAATTCGGTCGCGCCAACGAAAGTCTTGGACATATACGTGAGTAATAATAGACAAGTCGCTGTGTTGATGATTTAAGTCGTAAAGTCAATGAGGCAATGGATCTCAAAATCGCATCAGGCACGGCTAGCGCCGAGGAACGAATCGCTGTTGATTCGTTGCTTGGTGCGCCATCTGAAACCTCACAGGGCGCCGAGCGCGACGAATCAGGGCTGCGCGTTTCGCGTGGTGGCGGAGAACTGCGCCAGTTGCGACATCAACTACTGCCGACGCTGCACAGCGTCAACGATCGAATCGGTTTCATCAGCCGTGGTGCGATCAATTACATTTCGCAACGTCTCGATATCGCCCCTGCCGAAATCTACGGTGTTGCCACCTTCTATGCGCTGTTCGACACCAACGAACGACCAGCGCGTCAAGTTCATGTCTGTGTCGATCTCGCCTGTCGTGCGGCATCAGGTTGCACCGAAGAGACAATTCCTGAGGGTGCGATTCCGTCGCCTTGTCTCGGCACTTGTGAGCGTGCGCCATCGGTTCTCGTGATCGAAACCGGCGTGACAGTTCGACAAGAAGTTCTCGCACCCGCGACAAAAACCCAGATCGCCGATCTCGTCGCCGGAAAATCCGCACCAGCCGAGCAGCCGGTTGCACAAGCCGCACCTCAAACCCCAAATAAATCGCTGGTGCTACTTTCACGAATCGGCATCGTCGACCCACTCAGCATCGACGACTATGTCGCCAACGATGGCTACTCGGCGTTGCGCAAGGCAATCGCAATCGGCGCGGAAAATGTAGTCGTTGAAGTCACGGCATCTGGTTTGGTCGGTCGCGGTGGTGCAGCGTTTCCAACCGGCAGAAAATGGGCTGCAGTTGCGGCGCAGCCAGTCAAGATGCGATACGTGATCTGCAACGCCGACGAATCAGAACCCGGCACATTCAAAGACCGAGTGCTTATGGAGGGCGATCCATTCGCCGTGATCGAGTCGATGACGATTGCGGCATTCGCCACAGGTTGTCAACACGGCTACATCTACCTGCGCGGTGAATATCCGCGCGCTCTGCGAAATTTGACCAATGCGATTGACGTTGCACGAAGCAAGAATTATCTCGGTGACAACATCCTCGGCTCTGGCTTCAATTTTGAGATCACCATCTTCAGAGGTGCCGGTGCATACATCTGCGGCGAAGAGACTGCGATTTTCAACTCGATTGAGGGATACCGCGGCGAGCCACGCAACAAGCCGCCGTTTCCAGTTGAGGTCGGTCTCTTCGGCAAACCAACCTTGGTCAACAACGTCGAAACACTCTTGAATGTTCTCCCGATCATCAACAACACTGGCGAAAAATATGCGTCTTGGGGTTCGACGGGCTCAAAAGGCAAGAAACTCTTCTGCGTTTCAGGTGCGGTCACCAAGCCAGGTGTTTATGAGGTCACATTTGGTGCCACTTTAAGAGAACTAATAAACCTTGCTGGAGGCCTCAAATCGGGCTCGCAATTACAGGCCGTGTTGTTGGGCGGTGCTGCGGGCGGTTTTGTTGGTCCTGAAGATCTAGACCTTGAACTCACACTTGAAGCGGCGCGAACCGCAGGCTCGACACTCGGCTCAGGTGTGGTGATGGTGCTCGACCAGAGCGTGAACATGGTCGACCAACTGCAACGCATCGCCGCATTCTTTCGCGACGAGTCATGCGGCCAATGCGTGCCATGTCGAGTCGGCACGGTGCGACAACAAGAAGCCCTCGCCCGATTGGTCAAGTCATCTGGCACTGGTGACGCCGCCATTGATCTGCAATTGCTCCGTGATCTTGGGCAGGTGATGCGCGATGCCAGCATCTGCGGTTTGGGTCAAACCGCGCACAATGCCATCGACTCTGCACTTACACGACTTAAAGTATTTTCAGCATGAGCACGCAAGTGACAACCGGTCTTCAAGTTCGTAAAAGCATTGAACTGACGATCGACGGCAAAAAAATTACGGCACCAGAAGGCTCAACGCTGCTAGATGCCTGTCGCGCATCAGGCAAAGACATCCCGACTCTTTGTTATGGCGACACGATTACACCAAAAAATGCGTGCCGAGTCTGCATGGTCGAGGTCGAAGGTTCACGCACACTCGTGCCAAGTTGCTCGCGCAAAGTCGAATCGGGCATGGTCGTCAACACGGACACAGAGCGCACGAGTCACAGCCGCAAACTTGTGCTCGAACTTCTCGGCTCATCAGTCGACTTATCGTTGACAAAAAATATTGCAAAATGGAATCAAAATTACGACGCAGAGCCCTCGCGATTCGGCGCACCGTCGTATCATCATCGCAAACGCGACGATGCCGTCACCGGCCATCATCACCCACCAGATGGCGAAACTGCCGAGACGGTGCACCAGCCCGTCAAGATCGACAATGCGCTTTATGTGCGCGACTACTCGAAATGCATTTTGTGTTACCAGTGTGTTGATGCTTGCGGCGAGCAATGGCAAAATACTTTCGCGATCACAACTGCTGGTCGTGGCTTCGACACCAGAATTTCAACCGAGTTTGCTGTAGACCTGACAGATTCTGCCTGTGTTTACTGCGGCAACTGCATTCAGGTTTGCCCGACTGGCGCGCTGATGTTCACAAGTGAATACGAAATGCGTGAAGCGGGCACATGGAACGAACCCGAACAAACACAAACCGACACGATTTGTCCTTATTGTGGGGTCGGTTGCGCACTCACTCTGCATGTGCAAGACAACACAATCGTCAAAGTCACATCGCCCAGCGATCACTCGGTAACGCACGGCAACTTGTGCATCAAAGGTCGTTTCGGATTTCAACATGTTCAAAACACCAAGCCCGAGTAAATGAACTTGCTCAATAAGCGCCTCGAGATTATCGACATCTCGGCGCTGATGAGCACCTCGAAGTCAAGTTACAACGACGCAGCAAGCAATCTCTATTCGGCTCTCAGCCAAATCGGTTTCGCCGTCATCACCAATCATGGTGTTGACGGAAAAATCATCGCCGACATGCGGCAAGCAGTCTCAAAAGTTTTTGAAACACCGCGCGAGACTTTGATGCAAGACATTGTTGTTAAAGGCAATTACCGCGGCTTTGTACCGCTCGGCTATTTCACGCCGAACTCGGGCAAAGGCAAAGCCGATCAATACGAGGCGTGGAAACTACACAACGAAACCGACCCGAGTGATCCGATTTGTCAGGCATGTCAGCTTTACGGTCCAAACAAATGGCCACGCATTGACACAGACATCAAAACACCAGTCATGAGATATTGGCATGCGCTCGCGGCAGTTAGCGAGCGATTGGTGATCGCTCTGTGCTCACAACTCGGCGTGGACGCCAACATCATTTTGTCGAGCTTGACAAACCCGTTGACGAATATGACGCTGCTCAACTACCCGCCGATGCCCCCGCAAAGCGACACTTGGGGCATTCATCCGCACAAAGATTTCAATTTGCTGACGCTACTGGCCCACGACCCGATCGGCGGTCTTGAGGTTCGCAATCGCGCCGACGAGTGGATCAGTGCCGAATGCCCGCAAGATGGTTTGGTGCTCAACGTTGGTGACATGCTCGAACTTTGGAGTGGCGGTCGTTTGATTTCGACGCCGCACAGAGTGTTCAATAACTCAGGCAAGGCCCGTCAATCGTTTCCATTTTTTTCAAAGCCTAGATTTGATGTCGTGGTCGAACCGCTGCTCACACCAATTGACGGTTTTGATCGCCCACCACTGCATGTTGGCACTTCGGCGGCCGACATCTGGTATTCGAACTGGCCCGATACGGTTTCGACAAATCCGGCGCAAGTGCTCGGCGAATACAGTTCGTTGTGACAAAACGGGGCCGCAGTTTCGAGCCAAACTCGAACACGACCGTCACGACCAACGCTGGACACGTTGCTCATCGTGATTTAGTCGAACACTCAAAGCGACTTGTTCGAAACTTCTACGAAGTCAGTGATCGCATCTGGTGCCTGGTCGGCAACGGTCTCTCAAACCAAACCTTCATCGATGCACCTGACGGCATCATCGCAATTGATACAGGCGAATCAAACGAAGAAATGCGTGCCGCTATTTCTGAATTGCGACAGCACACGAAAAAACCAATCGTTGCGGTGCTATACACACACTTTCATTATGTTGCTGGCACACAAGCAGTGCTCGATGAATCACCAGAGACAAAAGTTGAGATATACGGCCACAGCAAGATCGCCTACAACCGAGTTCGCATCGCAACCGAAATTGCCCCGAGTTACAGTCGCGGCCTGGTCGAGCAATTTGCGATCACCTTGCCCCCCGACGGCCCGGACGGCAATGTAAATGTCGGGCTGGGTCGGTTTTATCGAAATCCTGAACACAAGACACAAACCAACGGGTTCGTCGAGCCGATACATACTTTCGACTCGCCATGCACGATCAGAGTTGCCGGTCTAGATATCGGCGTAATGCCGGCGCCGTCTGATGCCGATGATTCGGTCACATACTGGTTCGAGTCACTGGGCTGTGCCGTCAACAATCTTGTTTGGCCGGTGCTGTTCAATATTTTCGCAATTCGAGGTGAAGAGTACCGCGACCCGCGGATCATGCTCACCGGCCTCGACCATTTGCTTTCTCTGAAGCCAGGTCATCTCGTCGGCGCGCACGGCATGCCGATCAGTGGCAAGGCCGAAATCTCGCAACGAGTCATCAGATACCGAGACTCGATTCAATTTTTGTGGGATCAAACAGTTCGTTTGACGAATCGTGGATACACAAGCACCGAACTTGCCCACTCAATTCGCCTGCCAGACTTCTTTGATGACGACAATTTGACCTCAGAGTTTTACGGTGTCACAGAGCATCACGTGCGACAGATCCGCACCGGTTTACTCGGCTGGTTTGACGGTGACCCTGCGAACTTGTTTCCCCTGCCCAGATTCGAACACTCAGATCGCATGATCGCGGGTTTTGGTGGCCGCGAAATCGTGCGTCAAAAGGCTACCGAGGCCATCAATGGCGATGATTTGCGATGGGCTTGCGAACTCAGTTCGTGGCTCGTCAACAGCACCGAAGTCGAGACGGCCGACAAACTACTTTTGGCAAAAACTTTGCGCGGTATCGCCCAACGCACGACGGCGGCCAATATTCGCAATTGGTGTCTTGCCCGTGCTCGGCACCTTGACGGCACCTTCGATCTGACTCGCTTCAATCAGCACCGTCTTTCGCGAAAACAAATCTTGTCGTCAACAAGCGATAACGCCGTGCAGATCTTGCGAGTCTTACTAGTGCCCGAAAGAGCAATAGACATCGACGTGCATCTTCGGTTCACATTTGTCGGGAAGCAACCAACCGGGTTACACATAAGAAATTGCATTGCCTGCCCCACTGATGGCAAGGGCGCTGACATCACCGTCAATTGCAGCATCGAAATATGGGCTGACATTCTGGCTGGTGATCTTTCACTGTCAAATGCTTTGACTGACAAAAAATTGACGGTCGACGGCGATGCACACAAATTACGACACGCATTGCAAGTCTTTGATATC
>SYNW01000041.1 GCA_005805045.1 Actinomycetota bacterium | reverse complement strand
GCCGACGTACGGGCCCTCGGTGTTTTCACGAATCACGACAAAGTCGTGCGGCTTGACATGTCCCGGCGCGGTACCGACAAACGGTCGGCGATTTATGTACAGGTCCAACTCAAAACGCATCTTCAGCAGTAAGCCACGTTCGATGACACCAGGCGGCACACCAGGTGTACCGACGGCGCCGAGCAAGATCGCATCGAACTTGCGCAATTCGGCCAGCGTCGAGTCTGACAAAACTTCACCATCACGCAAATATCGCGCACCACCCAGATCGTAATTAGTTGTTGCAAGTTTGACGCCGGTTGCCCCGACAACTTTCAACGCCTCGGCCAAAACTTCGGGCCCAATGCCGTCGCCACCGATAACTGCAACGCGATGACCAGCCACAGAATTATCCGCCATTATTTTGACTTGTCATTTGATTTTTGCGAAACCATGCCATTAATCGTACGGCTCAGACGCTCACTAAAGCCGACCAATAACTTGGCGCCATCTAGGTAGCATTTTTGGAGTCATGATCCACAAGTTGTCACGAAAAACCCATGAAAGATTGCGTGAAGAGCACGCCGACCTAACTACTCGCGGCCGCATCGTCGCTGCCGAGAAAATTGCTCGCGCCCGTGAGCATGGCGACCTAAAAGAAAACGGCGACTACCACGCGGCAAAAGATGAACACGGTCATATGGAAGGTCGTATTCGTCAACTTGAATCAATTCTCGAGAATGTCGAAATTGTCGAACCATCAACAGATGGCACCGTTGGCGTGGGCATGGTCGTGAAGGTGCTCTATGACGGCGATGACGAGTCAATGGCCGAAAGTTATTTGATCGGACACATCGAAGAGATCAGCGATTCTGCCGTGATGAGCCCGACTTCTCCCCTTGGTTCAGCCTTGCTCGGCGCAAAACCCGGCGATGTCGTTGAATACGCCGCACCCAACGGCAAGTTGAAAGTCAAAGTTTTAGAGACGCAATCGCAGTGACGACGGAATCAGTAGCACAGCTACCTGGTCTGCCCTTAGGTTTTGAGGTCGAATTACCTGGTCGCGGAAAAACTTTTTATCGCGAAAAAAAAGGGCCTGCTGGCGCGCCGACACTGATGTTGCTTCACGGCTGGACAGCAACCGCAGACTTGAACTGGTTCACGTGCTTCGATGCGCTGAGTGAAAACTTCAATGTGATCGCGCTTGACCTGCGTGGTCACGGTCGGGGTATTCGCACAAAAACGAATTTCAAACTTGAAGACTGCGCCGACGATGTCGCCGCACTCGCCGATGTGCTCGGCATTTCAACTTTTATTCCGGTCGGTTACTCAATGGGTGGTACGGTCGCACAATTGTTGTGGCAACGACATGACCAGCGCGTGCGCGGTGTCGTGTTGTGCAGCACGGCGAGTCATTTTGCGAAATCGCGCGAAGAAAAACTGAGCTTCTTCGGTCTGACCGGCCTTGCCGCACTTTCACGATTGACAACGGCTCAAACGCGCACATGGTTGACCGACCAACTTTATTTACAACGCAAGTCAAACGATTTGGCGCCGTGGGCTATTCAACAAATTGCAAGTCACGATTGGCGCCATATTCTTGAGGCCGGTAGTGCAATCGGCAATTTCGACTCGCGCGATTGGTTGCCGAAGTTCGAAGAGCCAGCTGCCGTTGTAATCACTACCGAAGATGGCGTCGTCGCACCAGGGCGACAAACCGAGCTCTATCGGCTGTTGAAAGATGTCGAGGTTTTCGAGGTGCGCGGTGGTCACGACGCAGTGTTTGCAAAAAAAGAATCTTTTGTGCCGACCCTCGTTGAGGCTTGCATGTCGGTTTATCTTCGCTCGTCGCTCTAATTATTCGACTGTTTCGCGGCTGACAACAACCTTTGGGTCACACCATAAATTATTGACCGCATCAGCCAAACTGCCACGCGCTGAACCCGCATCAGTGACAACGTCATCGGGTGTGTCGGCGAATCGCAACACCGAAGCCACGCCGTTGTCGCAAACACTGACGACGAGTCGCACTCGTCGCCGTTGCGGGTGTTGACTCGGCGGAACCTCGCTTGAATCTTCGTGCTCGGGGCTCTCGTCGTGATCGATCGGCGCAGCCCATCCGCAAGTCAAGACAACAGCGGCATCAAACATGCGGGCAATCGCACTGCTCGGTGCGTCGAGCAACTCGTAAACATCGCCATGCTCGGCGAGAAAACTGATGCGCAATGCACCGTTTTGATTTGAGCGCACACCCTCGGGGTCGACGATGCTGACGCCATACAGACGGGCGCGCGGCAAGTCGAAGCCGTCGAGTGACGTGTGCAGGCTGGATTCAACGCAGGTGGCTAGGTCAATTGGTTCAAGTTGTTTTTGCATGTCCGAATGTGTGCCACTCGCACAATCTCGGCTCGGTCAGTCATTTAGACACGGGTTGAGTCGCCGAATTAAACAGGCAGAATAGAACGGTGAGTTCGCAACCAAAGACCCTGGCGCAAAAGATTTGGGATCGCCATGTGGTCAGTTCTGGTGCGAACCAGCCAGACCTTATCTATATCGATTTGCATCTCGTGCATGAAGTGACGAGCCCGCAGGCATTCGACGGTCTGCGTTTGGCGCAACGCACGGTTCGTCGACCAGATCTCACCGTGGCGACCGAAGACCATAATGTGCCGACCGAAAATATTCACCTGCCGATCGCTGACGAGATATCAGCAAAACAAATCGAAGTGATGCGCCGCAACGCTAAAGAGTTCAACATCAGGCTCTACCCAATGGGTGACCCCGGTCAAGGCATCGTGCATGTGATCGGCCCAGAGCAAGGTCGCACTCTGCCGGGCATGACGATTGTTTGCGGCGACAGCCACACGGCGACGCACGGTGCATTCGGCGCACTCGCCTTCGGCATCGGTACGAGCGAAGTTGAACATGTTTTGGCAACACAAACTTTGCCGCAAGCGCGACCAAAGTGGATGAGTGTGAACGTTGAGGGTGATGCGCCGAGCGGAGTAACGGCCAAGGACATCATCCTCGCTGTGATCGGCAAAATCGGCACGGGCGGCGGCATCGGACACGTCATCGAATATCGCGGTGCGGCGATTCGCGCTCTGTCAATGGAGGGTCGCATGACGGTTTGCAATATGTCGATCGAGGCTGGTGCGCGTGCGGGTCTCGTTGCGCCAGACGAAACAACTTTTAATTATTTGCGTGGCCGCGAGTTTGCACCAAAAGGGGTGCAATTTGACGCGGCGCTCGCCGACTGGCAGACGCTGCACACCGATGACGACGCCGTGTTCGACAAGCAGGTCACGATTGACGCGAGCAAACTTTCACCGCACGTAACTTGGGGCACGAACCCGGCACAAGTTGTCACACTTAATGGTCGCGTGCCGACACCGGAAGACTTCAGCGACGCAACCGAGCGCGACAGCATGACGCGTGCGCTTGAATATATGGGCTTGCAAGCCGGTACCGCGATTCGCGACATCAAAGTCGACACAGTTTTTATTGGATCATGCACCAACTCGCGTATCGAAGACCTGCGCGCAGCGGCCGATGTCGTGCGGGGGCGAAAAGTTTCTGTGAAGCGAGTGATGGTCGTGCCTGGCAGTCACGCCGTGAAATTGCAGGCACAAGCCGAAGGACTCGACAAAGTTTTTATCGATGCGGGCATCGATTGGCGCGAACCTGGTTGCTCAATGTGCCTGGCAATGAACCCCGACAAACTCGCACCGCAAGAGCGTGCCGCAAGCACCTCAAATCGCAACTTTGAAGGTCGACAAGGTCGTGGCGGCCGCACTCACCTGGTCTCGCCCGCTGTTGCAGCCGCAACCGCTATAGCGGGGCACTTTGCCTCACCAGAAGACCTGTGATGAAAACAGTTCGCGTGATTTCTGGTCGCGGCGTGCCGTTGAAGCGCAGCGACGTTGACACCGATCAGATTATTCCGGCTGAGTGGTTGAAACGTGTCGAGCGCACCGGTTTTGAAAAGGGTTTGTTCTCGACTTGGCGCGATGATCGCAACTTCGTGCTCAACGACGAGCGTTATGCAGGTGCGTCGATCTTGGTCGCTGGAAAAAGTTTTGGTGTTGGTTCGTCGCGTGAACACGCCGTTTGGGCGATTCAACAAGGCGGTTTTGACGCCGTCATCGCACCAAGTTTTAGCGACATCTTTCGAAACAATTGTGGCAAGAACGGTTTGATCGTCGTCGAGTTGAACGAACAAACAGTTGCCAAGTTGTGGCAGATCATCGAAAACAACCCAGAGACCGAGATCATGGTCGATGTCGAACGGTTGACGGTTGAAGTGCCAAGTTGCGGCATCAGCGAAAAGTTTGCGATGAGCGCAGACACACAGAATCGATTTCTAAACGGTCTCGACGACATCGCGATTTCATTGAAGCACGAAGCCAGAATTTCACAATTCGAAAAAACCCGACCGAGTTGGTTTTAGCTAGCTATAAAAACGAGCCAAGGTCGGAAAGACGCTTGTCGTTTGAAAACACTTCGATAGGCGCTTGTGCCTCAAGTTTCAAACCGCGCTGAATTATTCGACAAGTCGTGTGCTGGTTGTATTCAGCCAGAGTCACTGCCCAACCGTCTTTGCCGGCACGTGCAGTGCGACCCGAACGGTGCAAATAAGTTTTAACTTCTAGCGGTGGCACATAGTGCACGACGATACCGACATCATCGATATCGATGCCACGCGCGGCGACATCTGTGCACACAAGAATATTGAGTTCGCGCTGGGCAAACTTGCGCAGCGATCGTTCGCGCGCACCCTGTGCCATGTCACCGTGTAACGCGGAAACTTTTTCACCAAGACCGACGAGATCGTCGGCGACTTTGTCGCATGCGCGTTTTGTGTCGCAAAAGACGACGGTTTGCCCGCCTGCGCGAGCCATTGCAGCAATCACGCGGTTTTTATCCATGTGGTGAACGCCCAAGAATAAGTGTCGCATCGTGCCGACCGTGTCAGTTGGCGCATCAATGCTCACTTCTTGCGGCGACTTCATATAGCGCTTGACCAAAGTTGCGACTTGGCCATCGAGAGTCGCCGAAAACAACATCGTCTGATGTTGTTTCGTGACATGGCGCAGCACCCACTCGACTTGTGGCATGAAACCCTCGTCGGCCATGCGATCTGCTTCGTCGAGCACGATCATTTCGACATCGCTCAGGTCGGCTTCACCGTTCTTCATCAAGTCAATCAGACGCAACGGTGTAGCGATAATTATTTCGACACCACGAACAAGTTGATCGACTTGTTTGTCGCGAGCAGCGCCACCATAAATTGCCGCGACGCGCACGTCACAATGCTGCGCGATTGGTGCCAGAACATCGGTGACCTGCACGGCAAGTTCGCGGGTCGGTACGAGCACGACACCGCGCGGTTTGTTGGGCCTGGCTTTTTCTGTGACTAGCTCGATCATCGGCACGCCAAAAGCCAGCGTCTTGCCTGAACCAGTGCGAGCACGGCCACAAACGTCAACGCCGGTCAGTGCCACAGGTATCGCCTCGGTCTGAATCGCAAACGGTGCGGCGAACCCGGCGCTGGCCAGACCGGCGTCGACTCGGCTGCTCACGCCGAGTGCGGCGAACTGCGTTGGCGTCGCGACTGGTTCACGCGTATTTGTGTTCGAGCCGATGTTGCCGCTCGCACTCTCGGTTGAATCATCTCGTGGACCGCCTGTCGACCCGCTAGGTCGACGCTGATTCGTTGGGCGACGAGGTGAATTTGCGTTTCGGCGGGGGCCGTTCGGCTCGCGGCGCCGCGATTTTGGTTCAGACATGTGAACTCTCACCCTACCAACCTGAGTTCGCTGACTCGTGAGTCAGTTTGGGCTGACCACTCAGACAGTAGACAAACTGTGACGAGATGTGTAGGGTCAAAAATTGTGTTTGACCAAAGTACTAACTCAACAACTCTTGACGAGCCGTTGTTCACGGGTCGCAAAGGAATTGTCTACGACTGGCATAAATTGTTGGTTCCATCAGATGCAGTCTTTGAAGCATCGCTCGAAACACTTCTAAACGCTGGCAAGGACGACTCCGCCCCGCGATACGCGTGAGCGAGCAATCGCACCCACGTCGGGTGCTTGTTCTTGGGTGTGGTTCTGTTGCCCAGTGCGTGATTCCGCTTTTGATTCGTGATCTGAAACTTGCAACAAGTTCAATGACGATCGTCGACTTTGTCGACAACCGCCATCGTGTCGCCGAAGCCATCAAGCAGGGCGTCAAATACGAAATCGCCCAGGTGACTCGCGAAAATCTCGACAGCTTTTTGTCAGAGCGAGTTGCTGCTGGCGACATCTTGCTCGACCTCGCCTGGAACATCGACTGCCCAACAATTCTTGAATGGTGCCGCATGCGCGGTGTGCGCTATCTCAACACGTCGGTCGAACTGTGGGACCCCTACTACGACATGGCGGCGACACACCCGCTTGACCGCACGCTTTATGTGCGCCATCAATCGATCCGCAAGATGATTGCACGATGGGGTTCGAACAACGGCCCGAGTGCGGTGGTCGAACATGGTGCAAATCCGGGTTTGGTTTCGCATTTTGCAAAACAAGCATTGTTCGAAATCTCAAACAAAATTTTGAGCGACGGGCGTGCGGGCTCACGGCAAAGCGCGATCGAATCGGCATTGGCCAGCGAATCGTTTGATCGCTTGGCGATGTTGACGGGCACGCGCGTGATTCACATCAGTGAGCGCGACACACAGATTACGAATCAACCGAAACAAGTGAACGAATTCGTCAACACTTGGTCGGTCGAAGGTTTTTATGAAGAAGGTGTCGCACCTGCCGAAATGGGTTGGGGTACGCACGAAAGATGGATGCCTGCCAACGCCCAAGTGCACGCCGACGATGGCCCGTGCAATCAAATTTGTTTGGCCCAACCCGGCATGGAGACTTGGGTTCGTTCGTGGGTGCCGAGCGGCGAAATTCTTGGAATGATTATTCGTCACGGTGAGAGTTACACGATGAGTAACCACCTCACGGTGCGCGACGAATCTGGCAAGGCGATCTATCGTCCGACTGTTCATTATTCGTATTGCCCGTCGAACGAAGCGATCAATAGCGTTCTCGAGTTACGCATGCGCAATTGGCAAAAGCAGCCAAAAGAGCGGATCATGAATAACGAAATTATTTCGGGTCGCGATGAACTCGGGGTCTTGCTGCTCGGTCACGACTACACGGGTTGGTGGACGGGCACTCGCCTGTCGATTGACGAGGCCCGATCAATCGTCGATGGTCAAAGCGCAACAACACTGCAGGTTGCCGGCTCGGTTATCGCCGCTGTCAAGTGGATGATCGCCAGCCCGAACGAAGGCGTTTGCGTCCCCGACGATTTGCCGTGGAAATCCGTGTTGGCCGATGCCCGACCATATATCGGCGAGATTCATAGTGCGCCGACCGATTGGGATCCAATAAAGACACGCAATGATTTGTTTCCAGGCCATGGCAACACGGGCCGCCTGGACACGACCGACCCGTGGCAATTTCGCAACTTTCTCACCCCGACCCCGAGTTGATTTACGGGTTTGATTTACAGGGCGACTCGTTAAACTGAAGATAATGATTTCACGAAACGAGCTCCTACTTACGTAACGGCGCAGTCGCATATCACTGCAGCCGCACCCTCTGAGCCAAAAGGCCCAGGGGGTTTTCTTTTTAATAAAACTTAATTAGCGAATCAAAACGAAGCGAAACGAGAAACAAAGTGCCACCAAAACCAACCCAACCCCGCAAGATGCAGTTCGAAAAATATTCGCATTCGGTGCCGCTCGTGCTCGCCGACCGCACTTGGCCGAACCGCATCATCGACAAGGCGCCCTTGTGGTGCTCGGTTGATTTGCGCGACGGCAACCAAGCGTTGATCGACCCAATGGACCCTGAGCGCAAGTTGCGCATGTTTAAGACTCTCGTAAAAATGGGATTCAAAGAGATTGAGGTCGGGTTTCCATCGGCCAGTCAACCCGACTATGACTTCGTGCGATTGTTGATCGAACAAGATTTGATACCCGAAGACGTGACGATTCAGGTTCTTGTGCAGTGCCGCCGCGAGTTGCTTGAGCGAACATACGAATGCCTTGTCGGCGCACCGCGGGCGATCGTGCACTTTTATAACTCGGTTAATCCATTACAGCGTCGAGTCGTATTTGGTCTCGACAAGCCGGGTGTTATCGACATTGCGACAAGTGCCGCCAAAATTTGCCGCAAACTTGAGAGCAAACTTGCTGGCACGGCCGTGCGTTACGAATATTCGCCGGAGAGTTTCACTTTGGCCGAGCCTGACTTTGCGGTTGAGATTTGTGAAGCGGTGATGCAAGTTATAGAGCCGACGGTCGAGCGCAAGATTATCTTGAACTTGCCTGCCACAGTCGAGTGCTACTCGCCCAATGTCTATGGTGATGTCATCGAGTGGTTCGGTCGCACCGTGCCAAGGCGCGACAAACTTGTTCTCTCACTGCACCCGCACAACGACCGTGGTTGCGCCGTTGCCGCCGCCGAGTTTGGCGTGATGGCCGGTGCCGATCGCGTCGAAGGCACGTTGTTCGGCAATGGCGAACGCACCGGCAACGTCGACATCATCACTTTGGCGATGAATTTGTTCATGAACGGTGTCGATCCGCGATTAGATATCAACGACATCGATGCGTTGCGTCGCGATGCCGAATATTGCAACCGTTTGGCGGTGCCCGAGCGTCAGCCGTATGCGGGCGATCTGGTTTACACCGCTTTTTCGGGCAGTCATCAAGATGCAATCAAGAAAGGTCTCGATGCGTTGCCGAAAGATTACGACAAGTGGGCCGTGCCATATTTGCCGATTGACCCGAAACATGTCGGTCGCACTTATGAGGCTGTGATCCGAGTCAACAGTCAGTCGGGCAAGGGCGGCGTCGCCTATGTGATGCAGACCGAGCACGGTTTTGCGTTACCGCGTCGCTTGCAAGTCGAGTTCTCGAAAGCGATTCAACACATCACCGAAGATTCGGGCACCGAGATTGCCCCCGATGTGATGTGGTCGGCGTTCGAGCGTGAATATTTGTTGACTGAGTCGAAATTCAAACTTGAAAGCCACGAGATGCGCAGCGACTCAAAAGGCTCGACAACAATCAGCGCGCAGATATTGGTCGATGGTGTACCGCGCACGCTTACCGGCGTCGGCAACGGACCAATCGACGCATTCGTGCATGCGTTGCGTGGCGAATTCAAGGTCGTATTCGACGTCAAAGATTATGTCGAACACGCTTTGAGCCAAGGTTCAGAAGCGAAGGCGGTTGCATACATCGAGGGTGCCGATAGCGAGGGCAACGTGCGCTGGGGTGTGGGCACTGACCCAAGCACGATCACCGCTTCGTTGCGCGCCGTGCTGTGCGCTTTCGAACGCCAAGGTTCTGCGGGCTAATCGGCGCCGCCAAGCCAATTATCCATTTCAACTAGTCTCACTTTGATGAAAGTCAGCGTGAATTTTGATAACTGCGCGTCAACTGGCGCGTGCACGCAGATGTGTCCTGAAGTTTTTGAGATTCGCAAAGATGGCTTTCTTTATGTGCTCAACGACAACCCTGGCCCCGAGTTGCACGAGTCGGTTACGGCTGCTGAGGAGATTTGCCCAACTGGTGCGATCACCATCGAACAGTGATTTCTAGCCAATGAGTTTTTATCGGCGACTTGACACGGCTTGGGCCAACAGTGATTCGATGCTTTGTGTCGGTCTCGACCCAGATGTTGCGCGATTTCCGACTGCAATGCGGGGTTCGGTGGATGCAATCGAGAAGTTTTGCAAATCGATCATTGATGCAACTGGCGACCTAGTTTGCGCGTTCAAACCACAGATTGCCTATTTTGCAGCCGTTGGCGCCGAAAGGCAACTTGAGAATATCTGCGAATACATTCGGGCGCAGTTTCCAGATGTTGTTTTGATTTTGGATGCCAAGCGTGGCGACATCGGCGACACTGCCTCGCTTTATGCACGCGAAGCATTTGCGCGATATGGCGCCGATGCCGTAACCGTGAACCCATACCTTGGCACCGACAGCCTTGAACCGTTTTTGACGACGCCCGGCAAGGGCACGATTGTCTTGTGTCGAACGTCGAACGCTGGCTCGAGTGAGTTTCAATCGCTCGAGGTCGATGGCGAACCCGTTTATCTGCGAGTTGCTCGGACAGCCGCTTCTAAGTGGCGTGGTATCGGTGAGTGCGCGCTCGTCGTTGGCGCGACTTATCCTGACGAACTTGCGCGCGTGCGGGTGATCGTTGGCAATATGCCGATACTCGTGCCCGGCATCGGAGCCCAAGGCGGCGATATTGACGCTGTTGTCCGTGCTGGCGCGTATAAAACTTCTGACGATACACAACGCGGCCTGATCATCAATTCTTCGCGGGCGATTCTTTACGCCAGTGACGGCGCTGATTTTGCCGCTGCGGCGCGAAGTGTCGCAGTCTCCACGCGTGAAGCGATCAACCAAGGAGTCAAAAGCAACTAGGACTAGCCGACCTGGCTACGCAGGGGCGTGCGCCGCACGGCGCTGGCAGCAAAAATACCGATTGCACTAGAAATCGCTCCGACAAGCAACGCGTAAGAAAAACTTTGCACCATGCCCGAATTGATCGCGGCTTGATGTACCCCGACCATCACCGCGGCACCCAACACAGCCCCCATTTGATTGACCAACTGCTGAACCGCACTCGCCACCCCAAGATCGGCAACTTCGACCGAGTTCGCGAGCAGCGCAGTCAGAGCTGGCGAAGCGATGCCAAGACCGACACCTGAGAGCGACAAACCAAATGCGATAAACAGATCTGACGATCCAACGTCAATTTGCGAGAGTGCAAGCATCGAACCCAACACCGCAGTTGCACCGATGACTCCAGCATTGCGTTCACCAATCCGCATCGCGATTCGCCCCGAAAAAGGTGCGACGAGAGAAAATACAAGAGGACGAGCGATGATCAACCAGCCGATGTGCGCCGTCGAAAAACCTAAGCCGATTTCGAGCAACTGCGGCACGATCATGAAGCCGCCCATGTAGGCAAAATTTGTTAGTGCCTGACTGGCGATCGGGAACGCGACATTGCGCGTGCGAAACCATTGCAACGGCAACATCGGCTCACTCACCCGCTGCTCGACGCGCACGAACAAAATCAATGCGACAACGCCGGCTATTGCAACGCCGACAGTTCGTCCAGACAAGAAGCCCCACGCCGACCCACGATTAATCGCCAGCAAAATCATCACCGAGCCGACGCCAAGAAGCAAGGCACCTTGCATATCGAATTTCACATTCTTATGGCGGTCGGTATCACCGAGCAACCACCATGCGGCCACGCAGCCGACAAGACACAAAGGTGCCTGCATCAAAAAAATCGTCCGCCACCCGAACAACGCAACAAGGGGCACTCCGGCGACGACACCAATCACTGGTGCGCCCGCGGTGACGAAACTCCAATAACCGAGTGGTCGCACTCTCTCGCTGGGATCAAACAT